>CADBRY010000110.1 GCA_902797195.1 uncultured Eubacteriales bacterium | reverse complement strand
GATCTGGACGGCCGCGTCTCCGAGACGGAAGAAGCATTGAGGGACGCACTTTTGAGCATACCCAACACGCCATATAAGGACGTGCAGGAAGGGGTTGACGACAGCGATAACGAAGAGATCCGCAGATGGGGGGAACCGAGAAAATTTGACTTTGAAGAAAAGGCCCACTGGGATGTGGGTGAAGACCTGGATATCCTTGACTTTGAAAGGGCCGCAAAGATTGCCGGAGCAAGGTTCACGGTCTACAAAGGACTGGGTGCCCGCCTTGAGAGATCGCTGATAAACTTCATGCTGGATCTTCACACCCAGCAGCAGGGATATACGGAAATACTGCCGCCCTTCATGGTAAACCGCATGGCCATGACGGGAACGGGACAGCTTCCCAAATTTGAGGAGGACATGTTCTACCTGCCTCAGAAGGACTTCTTCCTTATACCTACAGCGGAGGTTCCTGTAACAAATCTTCTGGACGGAGAGATCCTTTCGGCAGATGATCTTCCCGTATATTACACGGCTTACACTCCATGCTTCAGAGCTGAAGCCGGCTCTGCGGGAAGAGACACAAGAGGTCTTATCCGCCAGCATCAGTTCAACAAAGTGGAAATGGTGAAGTTCGTTCGTCCCGAGAACTCATATGAGGAGCTTGAGACACTTACAGCCAATGCGGAAGAGATCCTTCAGCTTCTTAAAATACCCTACAGGGTCGTCAGGTTATCCAGCGGAGATCTTGGATTCTCATCGGCAATGACCTACGACATAGAAGTGTGGATGCCCAGCTACGGAAGATATGTTGAGATCTCATCCTGCAGCAATTTTGAAGACTTCCAGGCGAGACGTGCAAACATAAGATTCCGTCCCGAAGAAAAGGGCAAGCCCGAATATGTGCACACGCTGAACGGATCGGGGCTGGCCGTGGGACGTACGGTTGCTGCAATACTTGAAAACTGCCAGCAGGCCGACGGCTCCGTGGAGATCCCGGAGGTTCTGGTGCCCTATATGGGAGGCGTGGAAAAGATCTCCATGAAATAATAATTCCCTGTTGAGAAAAAAATCAATAATTGGAAATATTATACTGGTAAAAAGAACCGGTTTAATCCCACAGCAAGATGTTGTATAATCAACACATGTTATTTATAGAAAGACACAGAAATATATTCATTGCACTTTGCGCCGTGTTTGCTGTCATGCTGGCAGCAGGCTCGGTTTTGTTATATATTGCACAGATAGAAACCGTCTATGCTGTAAAGGCAGGGGACACCGAAATCTTCAAGGTCAAAGACAAGGAAACGGCCAAGAAGGTCATAGAGGATGTCATGGACGAATACACCCCAAAGGGCGCCCAGGTAAGCGAGATCGTACTGGACAAGAAGATCACCACAAAGGTGGCAGGCGTCAAAAAGGATAAGATGAACGAAGAGGTCCTTTCAGAATCTGAGGCTGTGGACTATGTGCTGGAACAGAACAGCACCGACGATCCTCTGTTCTGCGTCACCATCAAAGCGGATGTTTCCGACGTAAACGACGTTGAGGCGGAGACGGAGTATGAGACCAACGATGAGATGTTTGAGAACAACACCAAGGTCGTTCAGGAAGGCGCCGATGGAAGCAAGGTTGATACAGACCGTGTGATCAGCGTAAACGGAGCGGTGCTCAATGCCAAGACCGTAAATTCGACGATTATAAATGACGCCACATCCAAGATAATCCATAAGGGAACTAAGGCACGTCCGAGAGATACCGCCTGGGCGGATTACAGCGGAAGCACCATAGGAGTGGGAGACGGAAACAGAGTCGCCAACTATGCCCTCAACTTCGTGGGCAATCCCTACAGATACGGAGGAACAAGTCTGACCAACGGAGCGGACTGCTCAGGTTTCATCTATTCCGTATACAGGCATTTCGGATATACTGCAGTGCCACGAGTCGGAGCTCAGAACATAGGTCGCGGCGTTGCCCTTGCGGAAGCTGAACCGGGAGATGTGGTTTTCTACGGACATCACTACGCCATGTATATTGGCGGAGGCAAGGTGGTCCACGCGTACAATTCCAGAAGAGGCATATGCGTAACCGGCGTCCACGATCCGGGCGGAATCAAGACGATCCGCCGTCTTGTCGAGCCAAAGGTGGATGAGGAAGTCGAATAATAGACGATCCGTTTCTCAGGATCCAAGTCAGGATTCCCTCAGGATTCCAGGGCTATATCTCTTACAGCCTCTATAAAGACATCCATATCTTCACCGGTCGTAAACAGACCGGGACTTACTCTCACTGTTCCCCCCACATCGATAGTTCCTATCAGTCGGTGAGTGTCGGGAGCGCACTGCAGACCGGATCTGACGGAGATGCCGTAGGATGTCTCAAGTATCATCGCCACATCGGCACAGTCCACACCATCAATGTTAAATGAAAGGGCCGCTGCCCTAGGTCCGCAGAGAGGACCGTATATCGTGACGCCATGGATGTTTTTCAGTGCGTCGATGAGATATTGAAGTTTTTGTTGTTCTTCGTAGAATATGTTGTTTACCGATCTTTCCAGTATGACTCTGACCCCGGCGGCAAGGCCTGCCAGGCCGCAGGTGTTCTGGGTGCCTGCTTCATAGAGATAGGGAAGCTCTTCGGGCTGGAGTCTGACCTGGGAATAGACTCCCGTCCCTCCGGAACGCACCGGTCTTGGGCTGACATTTTCCGAAACATAAAGCCCCCCGGTCCCCGTAGGACCAAGGAGGGATTTATGTCCCGGGAAGGCCAGCATGTCTATGTTCATCTTTACAACGTCAATGGGAACGGCGCCTGCCGTCTGGGATGCATCCACCAGGAAGGGCACACCTTTCTCACGGCATATGGATCCAATTTCTTCAATGGGATTCAGAGTACCGGTGACGTTTGATCCGTGGGTCATCACCACCAGTCTGGTGTTGTCTCTAAAAGCCTCTTTGAAGGCATCAAGATCAACGCCCTTTACCGGATCGGTTGCGACCTTCGTGACCGCGGCGCCTCTGTCCTCAAGGTAGGCGAGGGGCCTTGTGACAGCATTGTGCTCCATCCGGCTGGTTATCACGTGATCTCCGGGTTCAAGGATCCCGTTGATCGCAAGGTTGATGGCATCCGTGGCGTTAAGTGCAAAAACAATGCGATTGGGATCGGCGACATGGAAGAGCTCTGCCAGGGCTGCTCTGGCGCCGTTAATGTCATCGGCAGCAGCTCTTGCCTTTTCAGAAGAAGATCTCCCTGCGTTGCCTCCTCTGCGCACGGATTCGTCCATCGCTCTATATACACCTTCGGGTTTAGGCCATGATGTGGCCGCATTATCCAGATAAATCATTGCAAGTGGTCCCACTCCTTTCGATTTCAGTATACCATCATGTGGTTTTTTTTGTTACACTTTTGTGAATGCACTCCATATGTGATATTATGAGCAGGAGAAAATCCCTGAGTATAAATGGAGATCTGCCATGGAAAAAATGATCAACAAAATGGATCCGGGAGCATCGGAGGGCCAAAGGCTTCTTGAAGAGCATATCGAGAGGACCCTCTACGAAAACAACGAACTGCAGAAGGATACCATGAACGGAATGATGAAATGCAGAGAAGGAAGAGGCTCATACGATGACAGGAGCCTTACCTTTGTCTTTCCCGTTCTTCCCTGGCAGGCCAACAGAGTGGGAAACCTTCACGGAGGAATAATCTGCGCCGCATTTGATATCACCATCGCGGCCCTGGCAAGATTCTTCGCGGGAGAAAACTTTGCTCCAACCGTAAGTCTGGATGTTAAATATATCAGACCTGTGAAGGTGGGTGACTATCTCGTGGTAACTGCAAAGGCAACGAATGCAGGCAGGCGGATAATACAGCTGACGGCTGAAGCCGTGATCGAAGAAACGGGCAAACTTGCCGCCACTGCGGCGTCGGTCTATCTGAACGCCGACACCCACAAGGAACGTAATAAGGAGGAATAGATCATGAAAAAGATTTTGGTAGTCGTAGACATGCAGAATGATTTCATAGACGGATCTCTGGGAACGGCGGAGGCAGTAAAAATAGTCGAAAACGTAAAAAAGAAGATAGCCCAGTATCCCCCCGATTGCGTTTATGCAACTATGGACACCCATGATGAGAATTACATGCAGACCCAGGAGGGAAGAAATCTTCCGGTAGAGCACTGCATCAAAGGAAGCGACGGGTGGAAGATAAGGTCCGATATCGATGAAATGCTCACAAAGGCAAAGAAGTATGAGAAACCTGTCTTTGGCAGTATTGCTCTGGCAGAAGACCTTCAGAAAATATCCATGAAAGAAGATATCGAGATCGAACTGGTTGGGCTATGTACGGATATATGCGTGGTCTCAAATGCGATCCTGTTCAAGGCGCTGATGCCGGAGGTCAAAGTTTCCGCCGATGCGACCTGCTGTGCGGGAGTTACTCCGGAGAGCCATGCGGCAGCCCTTAAAACAATGCAGATGTGTCAGGTAAACGTTACGGGAATAGAATAAAGAAATGGGTATCAGATTAATAGCCAACGGATTTGGAGTTCTGTCCACCATCTGTTTCTTTATTTCATTTCAGATAAAATCCAACCGGGCCCTCTATATAATACAATCCATAGCAAATGTATTTTACGGGACACAGTTTTTCCTTCTGGGAGCGACAGGAGGGCTGTTCAACATGGGAATGCAGATTCTTCGAAACATGCTGCTCCTCAAGATAAACGACTGGAACTGGCTGAAGTGGAAGGGCTGCGCTCCAATCTTTTGCATTCCAAGTCTGATCTATATGATCATAACCTGGAACAGCTGGCTGGACATACTTCCATTCATAGCTTTCACGGTGGGGACCTTTGCCTTTTGGACCAACAGCGCCAAACTTGTAAGGCTTTCGGAGATCGTCTGTGTGGGACCTGCCTGGATGCTGTATGATATCATCTCCCATGCCTACGGAGGGGTTCTTACGGAGATAATAATTATGGGATCCGTGATCTTCTCAATAGTGCGTTTTGGCTGGAAGGGACTTGATGATCCTGACTTTCAGGGCTGAACACCGGCCCCACATAAACCATAAATAAAACGGGAGCCCTTAAGGTCTCCCGTTTTATATGGTCAGTGGTCACGTCTTTTTCCTGATAAATCACACGCACAGATAGGAAAAAGGTCGTGTACCGTAGATGATAGTCAGAGTTTAACTCTTAACTAAAATGAAGTATAAACTACGAATGGAGACACAAAGGTTACAAAAATTATTTGCTTCATATATATAAGGTGAGTTATAATGTAGCCATGGTTAGAATATTAATAGTAGATGATGAACAGATCATACGCGAAGGATCAGCAAGGATTATTGGACAATGTATGCCTGACGCTCAATTAGTAGTGTGCGCAGGTCCTGAGGAAGCTCTGGAGGAGGTTGACCAGAAGGTCTTTGATATTGCCTTTCTCGATGTAGAGATGCCTGGAATGTCAGGCGTTGAGCTGGCAAAGAAGATCAAGAAGGTTTCTCCCGACACGAACATTATCTTCGCAACGGCATATCAGCAGTACGCAGGGGAGGCTTTTTCGCTGCATGCCAGTGGTTATGTCAACAAGCCGCTCACGGTTGAGAAGGTCAATGCAGAGCTTAAAAACCTTAGGAATCCCATCAATGAGGATGACGATAAAGGACTCAGAGTTCAGGCATTCGGTAATTTTGAGGTGTTCTACGACGGACATCCTCTTAAGTTCAAGTACTCCAAGACGAAGGAACTTCTTGCCTATCTTATTGACAGAAACTGTGCGGTAGTGAATATAGGCGAGATCAAGGCAACCCTATGGGATGATGATGAAGACAGATCATCTTACATCAAACAGCTCAGGAAGGACTTGCTTGACACATTGAAATCCGTGGGAGCAAACGATGCGGTGGTCACCATGAGAGGCGGCATAGGCGTTATCCCGTCAAAGATGAAGTGCGATTTCTTCGACTATCTGGCCGGAGAGCCAAAGGGAATCAATTCCTATCACGGAGAGTATATGCAGCAGTACAGCTGGGCGGAAGTGACCCACGGCAGTCTGGAAACAAGGGAAAATGACTGATCTGACGGATTTTACCGTAAAGGCAATAAATATTGCATTGCTTATATTCTGCGGTATCGAAGCGATAATCGTATTGCTTAATTATCCCAAAAAAAGTTTGAAATCACGGGCATCGAGAATATTTTTCGTCGAGATGCTCACGATTGCTTTTACAATGCTATGCTATGCCGCAAGTCTTGTGATAGACAGCAGCCTGAACAGCATAGCGAGCATTATCCTGATGGCAATGGCAAGTATCGGCCTCTATGCCATATTTTTTATGTACATGGTCTACGTCAGGGCGCAGATCAACGGGATCGAAGGAGACAGGCCCGTGCCAGTCATCATATCCTATATTGCTCTGGTAGTAAGTATATTAAGTGCTCTTCTGAGAGTGCTGACCATGTTCGAGAGCAATTTCAAAACCTTTGGCCATGATATGGGCAACAGCGTCTTTTCATTACAAACTCTTATAGGCAGTTCCGGCGGGATCGTACTTGTAATAATGACGATGGGACTGCTTATAAAGTACCGGGACTATCTTGATAAACGACAGATCGCCGTTCTTATGTCAATGCCCTTGCTTATACTGACAGCTACGTTTATTGAACCATTTCTGGATGGCATCGAGCTGCATTATCCTTTGATTTCCATCGGATTCGTGATCGTCTATACACAGCATCACATGGACATCGAGACCAGATATCGGATCGAGGAGGCGGAAAATATGCGGAACCGCTTAACCATGGCCACCGGCAGGATGAAGCCTCACTATCTGTATAATGTACTTACGAGCATCTACTATCTCTGTGACACAGATCCCCGCAAAGCCCAGTACGCAATAGGAACCTTTTCCGAGTATATGAGGAATACTCTTGAGGTAATTGAAAGAGCGGAGACTGTGCCTTTTTCATGGGAACTGACCGAGATAAAGAATTACGTCTCACTGGAAGAGCTGCGCTTTGGCGACCGTATCCGAGTAGAATATGATATCAAGTATGAAGACTTTTTCATTCCGCCCCTTACCATCCAGCCACTGGTGGAGAATGCCGTAAAACATGGAGTATCCCCCAAGGAAGAAGGGGGTACCGTAACGATTTCCACAAGGCTGATGAAGGGAAACTGGGTGCAGATAGTTGTTACGGACGATGGAGTTGGATTCAATACGGATAAACTCAAGATCCAGGATATAACCCGGGAGGGAATCTACAATATCAGGGAGAGGATCAAGCTTGAAGCCGGAGGTGACCTGAGTATTTCCAGTTCACCGGGCAAGGGTACAGTTGTGACGGTGACCCTTAAAGACGATAACGGCGCCTCTTGAGCAGGATAGTTTTATGAAGTGTGCAAGATGTGGTTATGACAATGTAACAGGGACGAAGTTTTGCGAAAACTGCGGTGCGAAGATCGCCTTTGACGATCCCGACAGGACCCAGCTGCTTCCTCCCGAGAAAGAACAGCCCAGGTCGTCTCACAGGATCTGCCCCAGATGCGGCTCTCTGGTTGAAGGATCCCTGGGAGTGTGCAGAGCTTGTGGTTATCGACTCAGTGACAGTGCCGTGACCGGCCATTACGCCACCCAGGCAAACAGGGAAAAGCGGGATAACGGGGTGCTCAAGATGATCCTTCTTGGGGCGGGTATAGGACTGGCTGTACTGGCTGCCATATTCGGGACCATGTACTTCCTGAATGGCGACAGGGATGACTCCTCAAGTGAAGAGGTGACCGTGCCCGTAGAGACCAGTGCGGAAGAGCAGTACACTGTCCCGGATCAGGAGGAGACCGGTTCCTATGATCAGAATGAGGGAAACAGTGGGACCGGAAACAGTGACTATTCCACATATATTGACGAACCTGAAAGCAGACTTTATACATCCAACGTGCCCATATTCTTTCCGGACAGCGACAGCAGGCGGCTTGGATACGCTGACGTCAGGGATATGTCGGAGAATCAGATCCAGAAGATAGTGAATGACATCTATGCCAGAAATGGCTATTCCTTCAAAAACAACGACTTCAGCAATTACTACTACGGATTTGACTGGTACAGGCCCGACACAAATGATATGGATCAGGTGAGATCCAGAATGAACAACTATGAGAAGGAAAACGTTGAGTTCCTTAAAGATCTGACTTAGAGGGATCTGAAGATTCCTTGAATTCTACACCAAGATAATCGCACATGCCTATGGCAAGACCTTTGCCGTAGGCATCATATTTTTCTGTAAGGATGTGGTTGTCTTCCTTTATGCTTCCCGTTTCAAAGAGTACGGCAGGGCAGTGGACTTTTTCGCTGTTGAGAGTATCCAGATCTTCCCTGTGGGTCTCTCCTCTGTCAGGCATGTCTATAAGGCTGTGGACTCCTTTGTTCAGGGCTTTTCCAAGTTCAAGCTGTTCCTCCGTGCGGTAGAGAGGCATGGTCCCCGATTCGGCATTTTCCCAATCGCAGTGTATGTTGATAAAGGCGTTTATTTCCGGATGATCCTCCAGGTAGTCCAGGGTGTACTCCAGGTTCCTGTTATTGTCTTCATCCGCATCCGTAACCACTTTTACCCCCGATGAACGCAGGTAAGCTGCCATTGATTTTGCGATGGGGATCATCAGCTCAGCTTCCTCATAGTCCTTTTCTCCGTCTGACCAGGAGCAGCCTGTGTCCCAGCGGCCGCTGTCCTCCCGTCCGTGGCCGGTCTCTATGTATACGGTAAATCCGGTGTCCGCCGCCTTTGTTTCGTCGGAAGGATTGCTCCGGGAAGAAGCCTTTGTTTCGCCGGTGGATGCGGCCGGCTCCTTAGGACCGGGTCCTTTGTCATGGAGAAATATCCCGTAAAAAAGCCCGCCTGCGATCAGGCAGAGTGTACAGGATAATATGAGTGCCGTAATAGATTTGTTTCGTCTGAAAATAACCATAGTCTGTATTCACAGATTATATCACTTTGAAATGAGGTTGACTAATATATCTGGGATAATATAATCGATATATGGGCTGTTTGCCCGAAGGAGACCCACGATGATAGTCGAAAAGAAGATAACCGATGATTTCGATCTGAAACTGATCGCCGACAGCGGACAGTGCTTCAGATGGGAAGAAGAGGACAACGGAACTTACAGGATCATCCACGGGAATGATTGCCTTTACATAAGCCCCGGGGAGAAGAATGTATATTTCTTTGAAATGGACGAGAAAGGCAACGGTACCGATTGGGATAACTATCTGGATCTTGGGGAAAACTACAGAAAAATCAGAAGGCGCATCGACGGAGAAAAGGATCCCTTTTTGAAGGTGGCCGCAAAGGAGCAGAAGGGCATAAGGATCCTGAGGCAGGATCCCTGGGAGATGCTCATAACCTTCATCATATCTCAGAACAAGAATATACCCGGGATACGCCGGTGCGTGGAAAAGCTCTGCGAGATGAGCGGGAAGAAACTGAAAGATGTCAGGGGAAAGACCTACTACGGGTTCCCTTCTCCAAAGGCAATTTTGGACCTTGAAGAAGGTGATCTGGTATCCTGCAGTCTGGGGTACAGATGCGCATATGTGACCGCAGCCGCAAAGGCGGTGGAGGGGGGAGAAATAGATCTTGATGCACTCAGGGATGCGGATGAGGAAGAGACTCTGGATAAACTGATCTCTATCCACGGAGTGGGAAAGAAGGTGGCAAGCTGCATTTCTCTCTTCGGCCTGCATCATATCGATGCCTTTCCCATAGATGTATGGATAAAGAGGATACTTGAACAGGAGTATCCGGATGGATATCCTTACGAGGAGTACTCCCCATATAACGGAGTTTATCAGCAGTATATGTTTGCCTATTACAGGAAGCACTACGGTTAAAAGAGACAGAATGAAAACCATGGATCACGAAGCATTTTTTCAGCAAATCTATGAAGATTACTACAGCCGGGTCTTGTCCTATATCAAAGCGCGTGTAAACAATCCACACGATGCGGAGGACCTGACGGGGGATGTATTCTTTAAGTGTTACAAGAATATAGAAAAGTACGATCCCGAGAAGGCGGCTGCCTCAACATGGGTCTTTGTGATAGCCAACAACACTCTTAAAAACTACTACAGGGACAACAAGCAGGAAGCATCCATCGACAACATGGAAGGTTTTGACGTTCCCTATGAGGAGGAATTCGATCAGGCAATGAGACTGAATGAGATCAGTGAATACCTGGACGGCCTTCTTTCAACTCTGGATGAAACTAAAAGACAGGTGCTCATACTCAGATACTACGAGGATATGAAGACAAAGGACATAGGGGAAAAGCTTGGGCTCACCCCTGCCAATGTCAGGGTCATACTGTCAAGGACATTACAGCAACTCAATGTACGGGTGCAGGACGAGGAGGTCCTGCAGATCTTATAGCATGGAAAAGACTTTCAAGGCGGTCAATACACGGACCGTGCTGCAGACTGAAATGACCGAGTGCGGAGCGGCCTGTCTGTCCATGATACTGCAGTATCACGGGCAATACGCTTCCCTTGAGGAGATGCGCAGGGAGACCGATGTCTCCCGGGATGGATGCAGCGCGGGAAATATAGTGAGGGCCGCCGACAGAAGGGGGCTTGACTGTCAGGGTCTCGAGGTGGATATCGACCAGCTTGGAGGATTGGAGCCCCCCTTTATTTTATGGTGGGAGAACAATCACTTTGTCGTCTTTGAAGGGATCAAAAACCACCGCTTTTTGCTCAACGATCCGGCCTTCGGAAAACGGGATGTAAGCCGGGATACAATGGAAAAAGAATTCTCCGGAATAGTCCTTACCTTCCGGCCGGGGGATGGATTCAGGGAGCACGTATCATACGGAAAAAAGCCGGAAGGTTTTTTTGGATCCGGAAGGCTGCTGCAGATGCTAAGAAGCAGTGTGCCAAATGCCTGGACGACCATCTTTTCCGGGATCATGTCCGTTGCCTTTGCAGCCGCCGCGGCCATACTGATAGGCCTTGATCGGTCTCCCTCTTTAAATAACCTTGTTGTTTTTTTTATCGCCCTGTTTTTGGCGGTCCTGTCTTCAGGGGTATATCTGTATTTCTTATCCCTTTGGAAGGACAAGTTCGAGATCAGAGGCTCATGGACATACCTGAGGAGACTTCTTCAGGCTCCAATCACATATCTTCAGGACCGTTATCCCGAGGATCTGGTCGGCCGCACGGCACACAATGACCGGGTGAACAGGTTCGCCGTAGGATTTGTGAGCACCCTTGCAGTCGGGCTCTTCGGCCTGATAGTTTCTGTCATTTTCATGTTTGCCGCATCTCCCCGGGGGCTTTTGCCGGTGCTCCTCGGCGTAGGTGTGTCCGGTGCTCTCAGAATACTCTTTGACCGGATCCAGGCCAGGGACCGTGTAAAGGCAAAAGTTCTTGAAAGCAATCTGATCAGGACAGCCTTCACCGATATAGACAGCCGTGACATTATAAAAAAATCCGGACAGGCCCATGAATACATCCAAAGGCTGAAGGATGCCCGGGACGTTACCGAAAATGTCAGAGGCAGGATCAGAGGCCGGGGCAGGATGCGAAAAGGGATCACATATGTGGTCTACTGCGGGGCGGTTCTTCTGTCCCTGCACATATATGGCGCTCATATGGAACTCACTGCTGTTATCTCCTGGTGCATGATGGGGATGATCATGATAATAAGCGGTGAAAAACTTATTGAATTATTTGAGATCCCCGGCGGTATGGAAGAAGATATCAACGGCGGCAGGCTGCCTGAGGAGGCAAAGCATAAAGAGGTAAAGGATACCATGGGCCGTTCACGGGAGTATCAGAAGCTCCGGGGAAATATCCGGGTGAAGGGTGTGAGCTTCAAGTACGGAACATTTGGACAGCCGCTCTTTGAAGACCTCAGCTTTGACATTGCCGGAGGAACCTTTTTTGTAATCACCGGTGAGACGGGATGCGGGAAATCGACTCTTGGGAAAATGCTGGGAGGACTGATAATGCCTGAAGAAGGTGAAATCAGATACGATGGCAGGACCATCACATCCATTTCACCAAAAACAATATATGCGAGCATAGCCGTCGTTGAACAAAAACCGGTGCTTTTTCCCGCAACCATAAGAGAGAATATTACACTTTGGAATCCGAATATAAGCGAGGATGAGATAGAAAAAGCGGTGAAGGATGCCTGCGCCGAAGAATTTATAGCAAAGAGGCAGATGGGGCTTGAAACCAGACTTGGGGTAAATGGACGGGGGCTTTCCGGCGGTGAGCAGCAAAGAATAGAAATCGCCAGGGCCCTTGCGGCAAATCCTTCTATCCTGATAATGGATGAGGCCTTCAGCGCCATAGACGATGAAACCACCCTTAAGATAATAAACAATATAAGGAGGCGGGGCTGCACCTGCCTGCTGATCACAGGGGATGATGTGCTCATAAGAGAAGAGAGCAAAGTGCTGGATCTTAGCGTATATGGAAAAGACAATGATTGAACTTTCCACGGGAAAAACCTATAAGACCGAAAACCCTGCGGATGCATTCAAGATCATCAGTGGATCCGTGGATGTGTTTTTGGTGCCAACGGAGAATGGGATTCAGGGACGGCCTCTGTTTCTTTTGCACTGTGAAGAGGGAAGCATGATCCCCTCGGTCTCCTCAAAGGATCATAACTACACGGACTGGAATCTGCAGTTTGAAGCTACGGATGACTGTACATTGCACATAGTGAAAAACGGCTCCACGAAGCCGCTGAAGAAGAGGTTCAGATCGAGGATCCATCTGGATGATAAATCAGAGAAGGAAGGTCTGGAGGAGACTCTGAGGGAGTACTATCTGAAGAGAGAGATAAGGGACGATGTACTCATAACCCGCAGTGAGGAACACAGAAAAAGGGAAAGAAAAGAGACGGAGAACATTCTCAAGCAAAGCGGTGAAGGCTCCGTTGACTTTGAAGAAGGAAGAAAAAAGGACATGGCCCCTGGGCGGATGGGGATCGGCAGATATATGTTCCCCCTCATAATTTTTTCTCTCATGATCTCCTGCTGCATCACATGCGCGATGGTCGACCTTTGCCATGACTCGGGGCACGCCATGACCCTGTTCTGGATCCTCATGTTCGTGGTGAGCCACTGGATCGCCCGGACCGGATCAGGAAGATGGGCGGAAAAGGAAGCTCTGAAGATCCAGGACGCTTTCTACGAAGACCTGTATAACTTTAATGAAGGCAGTTCCGGTGAAGAGGAGGGAAAGATAATGGCCTCCAAGGCGGTGAAGGGTTTCGAAATGATCAGAAGTACAGTTGAGGGAAGGCTGGAGGGGGTGACCGGACTTGTTTCCGCCGTGGGGATACTTATCCCCTTGTTTATCATGTTCCCGGCAGCCGCCGCAGTTTCGGCCGCGGCCATTTCTTTGGCGGGGATGTTGATCTACGTAAGTCTCAGGACTCTGGAAATGAGACGCTCCCGGCTGAGGGCATACGGGGATAGAGTGAGCCTGATCCTGGTGGAGATAATATACAGAATAGAAAAGATAAGATTGGCCGGCGCTCTTGAGCACATGATAAAGAGGTACTACGAGGCGAAGAGGGATGAAAAGCAACGGAGCCGCTGGGTGGAGAAGAGAGTAATACTTGGACGTTCCGCGGCGGGCATAGTCCTGGGGTTGGCAATGACGGTCATCGCCGCATTCATTCTTATGGGAAGGGGTTATTCGAATAATGAGAGCCTTGCCTGCATGCTTGGATGTGCCGCAGCCGCCCTGGAGGGTGTGATGGGAGCCGCGGCCATAGCCGAAAGCAGCGGCGGGCTTGGTGTGATAAGCAGTTCATCGGCTGGAGCAGAGGTCGTGAATGAAGGGGGCGATGAAGCTGAGGCCGACGGAACCGGTAACGATGTGGCCGAACTTATGGCGGCCGATGACACTTCCGCTGAGCTTGTAACCGCCTATGACGCTGCCCCTGAAGGAGCCGAAGTGATCGCCGCCGATGAGATCTCCTTCGGCTACGGGGAGGAACCGGTGATAGAAAATGTCTCTCTTTCCATCGGGAAAGGTGAGAGCCTGGGCCTCGTCGGTGCCTCAGGGAGCGGCAAGTCCACTCTTATGAAACTCCTCTCCGGCGCAGCAACTCCCGATTCCGGAAGGATCAGGCTTTTGGGACGCAGCCCTGATGATCTTGGAAAGGCAATGGACATGATCGCCAGCACCCTTATGCAGGATGATCATCTGCTGACCGCCACCATCAGAGACAATATCATTATGGGGAATGGGCTTTGGGATGAAAAAGATTTCAGGCAGGCCGCTGAGGATTCGGGCCTTGCCGATGAGCTGGATAATTTTCCCATGGGATACGATACCCTGATCCGTGAGGACGGGGAGAACATTTCCGCGGGGCAGAAGCAGAAGATCCTTATCGCACGCGCCCTGATGGCCAATCCCCGAATACTGTTTATGGACGAGGCCGAAAGCGAGCTGAGAAGCAGAGAACAGGTGAAACTCAGAGAAGCCGTTGACAGGAGAAAGGCAACGGTAGTGTCTGTTTCACATAACTACTCAACCATAAGCAAATGTGATAAAATAGCAGTGCTGGAAAATGGCAGGATAGTTGAATACGGCCATTTGGAGGAACTTATCGAAAAAAAAGGAATATTTTACTCTCTTATGCGCAGACAGATGTAACACATTGGGTGCATATGTGTATAAGAAGCATAAATCAGCCATATATGTTATGAAGAAAAGAGTGAGATCATGAAAAAGATAAGTGACAGAGAATTCAGAGATTACATGGAATACAAGAGATTCATGGGTGAGGAACCGGGGCAGAAGGGCCGGGTCAAAGGGCGCAAGCTTGATCTTAATGAACTTGATCAGGTGAGAGCGGCTACCGGCAACAGGGATTTTGCGCTGTTTCTCAAGGAGATGCAGGCCAGAAGCGAAGAGGAAGAGTAAATGGCTATAAACAGAGAAATGCTGGATGAGACGCTGATCCTTGAGAACACGGAGACCGGCACCTGCACAAAAATAAAAGAGACTATATGTGATGATCATGTTTGTGTGGCTCCTCAGGGGGAGCTCACTTCATATATAGTAAACGACCTTGAGGATGAATTGACATCTATCGCTTTGGTCCGCTCCAGCATCCATATGGACATGGGTGGTGTTGAGACCATAGATAATTCTGTGATCAGTATGTTTTTGAACGTTCAGCATATGATAGACGACAGGGACGGTGAACTGGTAATAAAGAACGTTAAACCTGATGTTTTCAGACGGTTTGAGGAAATGGATCTGGATCAGGTTTTTTACTTTGAATCGGAAATATAGTGCGTCATACAGTGGGGAATTAGACGGATGAAATGCAATGTGGAACCATATGAAGGCTCCAGACCTTTTATTTTTGTCAGCTATAGTCATAAGGATAAGGCTCGTGTGTATCCTTACATTGAGATGCTGGCAAGAGACGGATACAGGATCTGGTACGACGAGGGCATAACTCCCGGAGATGAGTGGACTGAGAATATAGCCAATCATCTGGAGAGATGCACCGTTTTCGTTGCCTTTGTAACAGAAGCCAGTCTGAATTCCCATAACTGCAGAAGAGAAATAAATTTTGCCGTAATAAAAGAGAAAAATTTGATTACTCTTTTTCTCGATGACGTGAAACTCTCCGCCGGCATGGAGATGCTCCTCGCCGAAAAACAGGGGATCTTCAGAAGCAAGTACGACCTTGCCGAGGACTTTATAGCCAAACTGACCAGGGCTGAGGGGCTGGATCTCTGCAAAGGAGAGACAAGATCCGACATCCGGGTGGACAGGCGGATCGACATGGATGACAAGACCATGACCCTGACCCAGACCATCGGTGAAGTCAGCGGAGGGAGCAGGGAAACATTTCTGATCTACGCAGGTCTTTTGGAGAAGATCCATATAACGAAAAGCAATTTCGGGATAGGAAGAAGCGAGCTCCATTCCGACTATGCCATACCCGGAGAACCGTCAATAAGCAGACGACACATGACCATACATAAGTATGGAAATCGCTATTCGATAACGGACAACAGATCCGTAAATCACGTGGGCATCAACGGAAGACTTATAACCCCGGATGTGGAATGCGATCTTTCCGGTTACGATCTGATCTCATTTGCCGCAGAGCATATGGTCTTCTTTCAGGACTACGATGAAACCTTTCTTAAGACGGCGCCGGAACTTCTGCTGAGGGATGTGGCGGAAACCTGGACCGTAGACAGGCTTCCGGTAGTAAGAATCGGAGGCCGTCCAAAGGACAGAACGGGGAAAGGCAATGAAATCTGTCTCCGGGGACGTGGGATATCCGAGTCTCATGCCCTGATAATACGAACCATCAGAGGCGCCTATGTTGTGGATATATCCGGCAAGGGCCAGACATGGGTCGGGGGAGTGCCACTGAGATACGGTGAGAAAAATCTGCTGAAACCGGGAAGCCTCCTTACCGTCGGTGAAAGATCCTTCGAAGTGATCAGCAGAGTTTGACGAAGGGCGGAGATGAAATGAACAGCGAACTTCGGGATACATACGATATTCTTGAGAAGATCGGACAGGGAAGCGGAGGCGTTGTATATAAGGCATATCACAAACGCCTTCAGAAGACCGTCGTGCTGAAAAGGATAACCAACGCGGGAAAAGGTCTTCAGCATAACCGGCAGGAAGTAGACATACTCAAGAATCTGAACAATACATTTTTGCCCCAGGTCCTGGATTTTCTCGAGACCGACCAAGGGGTATTTACCGTAATGAGCTACATCCCCGGCAAATCCTTTCAGCAGCTACTGAGTGAAGGAGCCAGATTCACAAAGGATGACCTGCTCAGGTGGGCTCTTCAGATCTGCAGTGCCCTGGATTATCTTCACACCAGGGAGATGCCCATCATCCACGGTGATATCAAGCCGTCGAACATCATGCTCAGACCCGACGGCAACATCTGTCTCATAGACTTTAACATCTCATTTTTCTTCGATGAAAACAATGTTCTGGGTTATACCAGAGGATACACCTCTCCCGAACAATTCTGGGCTGTTTCCAGTAAGAAAAAGCGGGAAGACATCTCAATGATCATCGATGACAAGGCTGATATCTACAGTGTGGGAGCAACTCTCTACCATCTGGCCACGGGCAATGTCAGAGCGGACTATTCCCACAGCATCGATATAGGAAAGCTGACCATGATACTTGGCGAGCCCTTTGCCAAGGTCATTGAGAAGGCCACCAACCTGGATCCGGACATGAGATATCAGAGCGCCTATGAAATGTACAAGGCCCTCACCCTGATCCCGGAAAGAAGCTCCGCATCTCTCAAACAGAAACGAAGAGAAAGAAAAAAAGTGGCGGCGCTGGTTATAGCCGCAGCCCTCGTGGTATGCGGAGCTACAGGCGGATTCATGGCATATCAGAAACACAAGGTGGCTCAGTACGACGACCATGTCGCCCAGGCCAAGTCCTGCGTGCTCAAGGGAGACCTAGCCGGTGCCGTGGACGAGGGTGGAAAGGCAATCGATCTCTTCGATGACAAAGCCGAAGGCTACTACTGGAAGGACTATACCCTCTACTGCCAGGGCAGATATGATGACTGCAACCTGACAGTGGGTGACCACATCAAGAAAGTCAAGGCGGATACAGAGAGTGCGGGGGAACACAAAAGCATAGTCGACCTTTACTGCCTTCAGGCAGCCAGCTGCCTTGAGATAAACAAGACCGGTGAAGCGGTAAAACTCTTTCAGACCACAGAAGAAATGTACAGCGATCTCATGCGGGCGGAACACTACAGAGATTATGCGGTGGCCCTTGCCAGAAATGGAGATGCTTCAAGAGCCGAGGAAAAAATAGATAAGGCCAAGGATGCTCCATATCCCCTGAAAGATTATTCTATCTCCTACACTCAGGGTGAAATAGACATGGCTTTGGGAGAGAATGAGGCTGCTTTGAGGAGCTTCGAGAATGCCATAGACGGACTTAAAAATGGACGGAACCTGGGCTCGGAGGATGAGTATCTCATGAACAGGGCATATATGTCCATGTACAAAATATACAACGACCGCCATGACTATGCCGGCTGTGTGGAAACGATGCTGGATGGGGAAAGAACCATGAGTCCTTCCTGGCATCCCCAGATCAACCGGAGAGCGGGAGACGCCTATTTCAACATGGAAGAATATGGCAAAGCGGCGGAGCGGTTTTCCATGGTTGCTGAATCCGATGCCGCAACAGCCGATGACTGGTACAAGCTTGCCAACTGCTGCATCGCCATTGGGGATCCCGACGGCGCGGACCGTGTAGCGGAAGGTTATCTAAAAAAAATGAATTCGGCCTACGACCACAGCTATTGGTTCATAAAGGCAAGGGCGGAGGTCCTGAGGCTCTCGGGCAACAACAGAGCCGACTACTCCAATTTTTACAGGTACTATGAAAACGCAAGGGCCTGTGGGGGAACGGGCATGAACTATCAGAATGAGGCACAGATCCTGGAAAGGGATCACGATGAAGTTGTCAGAAAGGGTTACTGATAATATGAGCAGATACGGCAGAGAAAACAACAGACTTAAATACATTGGAGCGGTTATACTGATCGTCATTGCCATAGTGGGTGTGTTTACTCAGGTGAAGACCCCAATGGGGAATTTCGATATCCTCAAGATGGTAAAGATGATGAATACAACCGAAGACATCGGGAACCTGGGCTTTGGCTTCATCGATATGTCCGCCATATCGGATGTGGTCGGTGACATGATCAGGATGCTCATGGTGCTTATAATCCTGTCCATCCTGCTCCCGCTGGTGGAAGCAGTGCTTGCGTTGGCTTTGCGAAGAAGCCTTCTTGTTCCGGTGATTGTCATGAGTATCGTCGTGAATCTCATAGTAAAGGGAATTTTCATGGGACAGATATCAAAGGTCAACAGCCTTATTTCCGGAACGGTACTGAACTTCAGCGGAGCCACTGTCTCGGTGGAGCCGCTTTCCCTTGGGATATGGGTGGCTCTTCATCTGATCCTTGCAGTGATCGGAATAGCCGCGATCATAGAAACCAGGAAAAGTGAGAGCAAAAAAGAACTGTTCAGTGACGATAT
Organism: uncultured Eubacteriales bacterium; assembly: GCA_902797195.1. Taxonomy (GTDB): domain Bacteria; phylum Bacillota; class Clostridia; order Peptostreptococcales; family Anaerovoracaceae; genus Lentihominibacter. Next base: position 379 of record CADBRY010000110.1, on the reverse strand, counting down.
GAGGATAACGGAAGGACCCATGTAACCATTTGATAAGTTTTGTGTAAATAATATAGATACAAGTGACGTGTTGGAAACAGGAGGAATGAGATGAAGATTTGTAACAATTGTGGAGCAGCGGTTCCCGATACAGCCAATTTCTGCAGAGAATGCGGCGCCAAACTTGGAGCGAACAGGGATTTCATCGGAGCGGATCAGGGAGAAACCACTGCACTGATAAATGATTTGGAAGAGGTTCCGGAAGCTGAAATCCGCCCGGCCGGAGAACCCTTTGGTGAGCCCGCAGGAGAACCCTATCGCCAGCCGGCGCAGGAGCAGTTTGGTGAGCCCGCAGGAGAACCCTACCGCAAGCCGGCGCAGGAGCAGTTTGGTGAGCCCG
>CADBRY010000109.1 GCA_902797195.1 uncultured Eubacteriales bacterium | reverse complement strand
TTCGGTGGATATACCGGCCCACATGTTTGGATATTCATCACCGGTGGTGGTGATCCAGACCATGGGTGTGTTCGCCCTGGTGTGCGGGGGCAGACAGGCTTTGAAATCACTTCTTTCTGCAAAGCCAACCCTTGCCGGGTTCATATCCATGGTGGATTCCCAGGCTTTTGGAATATACCTTATACACATGGTCTTCGTAAGATTGCTGTTCAAGTACTGGATGGTAAATCCCTATGAATACGGAGGGGGAGCTCTCCTGATAGCCATTGTGCCGGGATTATTTATTCTGTCCTTTATGATAACCTGGGCACTGAGAAAGATCCCCGCCGTCAGGAAGGTGTTGTGAGTCTACTCCACGGCGTGAAGCAGCTTCAGGATCTCGTCCCGAATAGCTTCGTTGACTTTACATGCGGCGTCATTTGAATCGCCCTTGCCGTAGAAATACAGTTTGATCTTCGGCTCTGTGCCGCTGGGGCGCACCGCAAACCAGCAGCCATTTTCAAGGTAGACTCTCATGGCGTTCTGAGGAGGTATATCCTCCCACCCATTGAGATAATCAATTATATCTGTTACCTTTATGCCTCGGATACTTCGAGGCATATTTTCTCTCAGCCAGCTCATCATACGCCCTATGCGTTCTTTGCCAGGGAGGCCTTCGAGCACGATGGATTCGCCTATTTCCGAACGGTATCCATAGCCCTTGTATATATCCCGGAGGACATCCCAAAGGCTCCTGCCTTCTTTTCTGTAATAGGCGGCGGCTTCCGCGATGAGCATCCCGGCGGAGATGCCGTCCTTGTCTCTTATGTCCTCGCAGGGTGCGTAGCCGATGGATTCTTCATAGCCTAAAAGATAAGTGTAGCCATGTTCCTTAAGATAGGGGATCTTGCCGCAGATGTTCTTGAATCCCGTGAGAGTTTCGAACATTTTAACTCCGTAGCTTTCGCATATGACGGCGGAAAGATCCGATGTGACGATGGACTTGACCATGGCGCCTTTTTGTGGAAGCTTTCCCATTTTATCCAGGGACTCGAGAATGTAGTTGACCAGGATATATCCCGTCTGATTGCCGTTGAGAGGTATGTAATTACCCCGGGGATCTTTGACCTGGATGGCGAAACGGTCGGCGTCGGGATCGGTGGCAAGAAGCAGTTCCGCGCCACGTTCCCTTCCATACTTTTCTGAAAGTGCAAAGGCTGCGGGGTCCTCGGGATTTGGGTAGCCCACAGTGGCAAAGTCGGGATCCGGATCGCTCTGTTCAGGAACCATGAGCCAGTTGGTGAATCCTCTGTCTTTGAGCATTTCAGTGAAGGGCCCGGCCCCGCATCCGTTCAGCGGCGTGTAGATGATTGGAATATCCAGATCCAGTTCCTCTCCATGGTGAATGGCAAGGGCTTCGATCCTGTCAAGGTAGTCCCGGTCATAGTCCCGGGAGAGGACCTCTATTTTGCCTTCCTTTATAAGGGCGTCGTAATCGAAGTGGGGGATATCATTCCACATATCCACCTTCTGTATGAACTCCGCCATTCCATCCGCGATCTCAGCGGAGACCTGGCAGCCGTCTTCCCAGTAGACTTTGTAGCCGTTGTATTCTTTTGGATTGTGGGAGGCAGTTATATTAATTCCGCACACTGCCCCAATCCGTCTTATCATGTAGGCCAGCTGAGGGGTGGACCTTATGTCATCAAAGACATATGTCTTAATGCCCATGGATGCCATGATCCCGGCGGCAAGGTGGCAGAACTCTTCTGACATATGCCGGGGATCTCTGGAGATGACCACGCCTCTATCTGAAGCGTTGGAATTTTTGATATAAAGGGCAATGCCATAGGTTGCCTTTCCAACCGTAAGAACATTCATCCTTGTGGTTCCCGCTCCCAGTTTGCCTCTGAGACCTGCGGTGCCGAAGGAAAGATCGCTGTGGAATCTTTCCTTTATTTCTTCGTCGTCGGTGATCTCAAGGAGCTCCTTTTTAAGTGGGCTGTCCTCTTTGAGATCGGAAATCCATTGTTCGTATTTTTCTCTGTAATCCATGCCTGTACCGTTGCCTTTACATAAAGAGCGCGAGGCTCCAAATAAGATATCGTAATAAAAGGTTAGCCTTAAAAAGATACAAAGTCAATGGTAGTGATATGTCAGGCTATAATTGTGATATAATAGCAACAGAATCAAATAACTCTTCACGGTGATTAGAAAAGGAACCTGGTGATATGAACATCAATCTTTCAGGAAAGATCGACTCCGGAAATGCGGAGAAGACCGAACAGAGTATACTGGAACAGCTGAAAAACCGGCAGGACGATGGGCTGGTTCTGGATATGAAGGAGCTGGAGTATATCTCCAGTGCGGGGCTCAGAGTCATTTTGCGGCTCAGGAAGGATTATCCGGATATCAGGATCGTTAACGTGAAACCGGAAGTTTACGAGATACTGGATATGACCGGATTCACCGAGATGATCCCTGTGGAAAAAGCCTACAGGGAGGTCAACAGCGAAGGATGCGAGGAGATCGGCCGCGGCGCCAACGGGACTATTTATCGTATAGACAAGGACAATGTGGTCAAGGTCTATAACAATTCCGACGCCCTGGATGAGATCCATCACGAGAGAGAAGTGGCGAAACTGGCGCTGATTCTCGGCGTGCCCACCGCGATCTCATACGATGTGGT
>CADBRY010000108.1 GCA_902797195.1 uncultured Eubacteriales bacterium | reverse complement strand
TTGTGAGTGTCATAGTCCTTTCTGAAGACGAAATATGCCAGTCTCTGATCCTTATCCACCACGGGAAGAGCGTTGAGTTTGTAATCCCACAGCATATCGTTGGCTTCGCTGAGGCTTATTCCCTCTTCCGCAACCACCAGCTTTTCATAGGGCGTCATGAATGTGCTGACCTTTGTTTCCGGATCCAGTCTGCTGACCCTGTAGTCACGGCTGGTTACCATTCCCACCATTTTGCCCTCGGCGGTTCCGTCTTCCGTTACGGCAGTGGTGGAATGACCTGTCCTCTCCTTGAGTTCCAGAAGTTCTCTAAGGGTCTGATCGGGTCTGATGTTTGTGTTGCTCTTTACAAATCCCGCCTTGTGATCCTTGACTCTTTTGACCATGGCCGCCTGGCTCTCTATTGGCTGAGAACCGAATATGAATGAGATGCCGCCCTCCTTGGCCAAAGCTATTGCAAGCCTGTCCCCGGAGACAGCCTGCATGATCGCGGATGTCATGGGAATGTTCATACAAAGATCGGGCTTTTCGCCTTTTTTGAACTTGACCACGGGTGTCCTGAGGGATACATTGTCTACCCTGCACTCCGCAGATGAGTATCCCGGCACCAGCAGAAACTCGCTGAACGTCCTTGAAGGATCTTCATAAAAATACGCCATGTCCTCTCCTCTCGGTTATATTGAATTATCCACTTTCTCAAAATAATCCGCAGCCTCTTCCATTTCGTCTTCTCCGAACACCTTGTAGCCTTCGGATCTGAGCATCTCCACCGCAAGACCTTCTCCCGGGATCTTCCTTCCGCTGAAGGACCCGTCGTATATCTGCCTGCTTCCGCAGGAAGGGCTGTTCTGTTTCATTATACAAAAAAGGACATCATGTTCATTGGCCAGGCGCAAAGCCTCCATAGCCCCGGCAGTATATTCTGCAGTGACATCCTCTCCATTTCTGTTGATTATTCTGTTTCCCCGCCTTTGAGCATCGGGTCTTGGCACAGGAAGCCCTCCAAAGACCTCCGGACACACTGGAACAAGCCTCCCCTCCTTCTTCCACTTCAGGAACAGGGGATGGGACTCTTCCTTTTTCTTTCCGTCGTATCGGACCCTTTTCTCTCCATACAGACACTCGCTGACAAGTATCTTTCTCAAAGGCAATCATTCCTTCCAAATAATCTGCTTCCATTACTATAACATAGAATCCCCCTCTTGTGCAGGACTTCCTGCACTCAGTTTTTTGTGGTAAAGTATAGCAAAACACAACAGGTAACAAAGTTATGGAGTGGGAAATGAAGGCACTGATAGCCATGAGCGGCGGCGTGGACTCCAGCGTCGCAGCCATGCTTACAAAAGAATCCGGTTATGATTGCATAGGATGTACCATGGAGCTTCTAGACAGGTCCGATGACAGCGAAGAGTCCGGCGGATCGGACGCGAAAGCTGTGGCCCATGCCCTTGATATGCCCTTTTATTCATATGATATGAGAGAGGAGTTCAAGTCCTCCGTGATCGATGACTTTGTAAAGGAGTATTCTGAGGGGCGCACTCCAAATCCCTGCATAGTCTGCAACCGCACCATGAAATTCGGGGCTCTTCTTGGAAAGGCAACCTCTCTTGGCTGCGAAAAGATCGTCACGGGACACTATGCCAGAGTTCTTAAGGACCCCGAAACCGGTCTGTACACTCTCAAAAAAGGGCTGGACGAATCCAAGGATCAAAGCTATGTCCTGTACCACCTGAGTCAGGAGCAGTTGTCACGCCTCCTTCTTCCCCTTGGAGATCTGACAAAAGCACATGTTAGAGAGCTTGCCGCTAAGGCAGGTTTCGTCAATGCTCAGCGGCCGGAAAGCCAGGACATATGTTTCGTTCCCGAGGGAAAATATGCAGAAAAAATATACGAGTATTCAGGAAAGGACTTTCCTCCGGGGGATTTTGTCGATCTTGACGGAAATGTCATAGGCACCCACAAAGGTATCATCCACTACACCATCGGTCAGCATAAGAGACTTGGCCAGGCCTTTGGGGTTCCACGCTACGTGTGCTCCATAGATGCGGCGGGCAACAGGATCGCATTGGGAGGAGCAGATGATGTATTCTCTTCCGAAGCAAGAATAAAGGATTGCAGCTGGATCAGCGGCGCCCCTCCACAGGAGGAGATAGAATGCAAAGTCCGTCTCCGCTACAAGCAAAAAGAACAGTTGGCAACAGTAAGGTCTTCCGGAGAAAATGAGTGCATCGTGATCTTCCATGAGCCTCAGCGGGCTGTTACCCCAGGCCAGGCGGCAGTCTTCTATGATGAGGATACCGTCCTTGGAGGTGGGACTATCTTTTAACGTCACCAATATCCGTGACTATCCTGTAGCCGGCTTCGGCTACAGTTTTTTTTAGATTCTCAAGGCCCTGTGCCGATTCCAGTCCGGTGGCCGCCTTGTTGTTGTAGATGCTGTATTTGTCCCTGCAGTCCGCAGGAGAGAGATTTGGCATGATCACGTTGGCCCCGGCTTTAAGCCCCCGCGCCCTTCCATTGGGAGATATGCTTGCCAGCGCCGTTGTGGATGGTATGAGGGCATGAGGAAAAATCATTCTGCAAAGAGCTATCACTCGCAGAGTAAGTTCCATGCTCCCGTCACTGTATTGTCCAAAGGGTGTATCTTCATGATGCATAAAGGGACCTACCCCTATCATGTCAGGCCCAAGTTCCTCCATGAACCTGATGTCTTCCATAATATGATCTATGGTCTGAAAAGGGGCTCCGATCATTATCCCCGCGCCTACTTGAAACCCCGTCTCTTTAAGTTCATAGAGACACTTCTTCCGGTTTTCCGGGCTCATCTCTTCAGGATGGAGCCTGCGGTACAGGCCCTCATCCGCAGCTTCATGACGAAGGAGATATCTTCTTCCTCCGGCCTCAAAAAGCCTTCTGTAACTTTCCGCCGACCTTTCTCCCAAAGAAAGGGTTATTGCGCAATCGGGAAATTCCTCATGGATCCGGGAGATGATATCGCACATAATATCATCGGTAAAGAAAGGATCCTCTCCTCCCTGAAGCACGAATGTACGAAAGCCAAGCTCATATCCGGTCCTGCAGCATGACAGTATGGTCTCCTTATCCAGACGATAGCGGTCAAGCCCTCTGTTGCTTTTGCGTATGCCGCAGTAATAGCAGTCGTTCCTGCAGAAATTCGTGATCTCTATCAGCCCGCGTATGTATACTTCATCTCCGTACACTTCACGTCTTATGCCATCAGCCATGGCAAAAAGCTGATCATCGGAGGAAAGACTGATGCCCTCTCTGTCCCATGCCTTCCCTTCCAGGATCATACGAATAATATCGTTCTTATATTTACCTTTTTCAGACAGGATCTTCTGCAGTTTATCTGCGTCCTGCCGGCTATGATCAAACATGGCATTCTCCCTTCGCACACCCATTTTCAATGTATTATAGCATACGCAAAAAGGGGACGCCGATGTCTTTGCATCTGCGTCCCCAATGAGAAAAGCCTTTCGATTATTATGGGTAGTTTCTATTCTTCTCTTAACAGAACCTTCAGCCTTTCCCTTCTGATGTTTAGAAGCTGTAGTCGCTTGCAGCGGCTGTTCTCTCATCGATAAGGCTGTTTACGATCTCATCCCTATCGTTTACTGTTGCATTGTGGGATCTCATCCTCATCTGAGCGATCTCTGTCATCACGCTGTTATCTACACCTGCCAATACCGAAAGTGCTGCTCTGCATGATCTGATCATCTGTTCTCTGTTGCTCATCATGATAATACCTCCTTTTTTTTTTTTTTTTTTTCTTCTTTTCTTCTCTTCTAGGCTGTATTATAATCAACAGTATATTAAAAGTAAAATAGTAATTAGTTATAGCTAATAAAAGTATTACTTATATGTTATTGAGAGGTGTGTTATGGAAAAGCTCAACACAAGCGTCTTCCTTAAGACCGTGGAAACGGGCAGTTTCAACAGGACGGCCGATATACTGGGTTATACTCAGGCAGGGGTCAGCTATATAATATCTTCCATGGAGGAAGAATTCGGAATAAAGCTGTTTATAAGAGAGTACGGCGGAGTAAGGCTGACTCCCGAAGGTCAGCAGCTTCTCCCCCTGATAAAACAGATCTCCGACGGAGAACGTTTTCTGAGAGAGGCCATAAATGATATAAGAGATCTGAGGACTGGTACGGTCAGGGTATCGGCTTTTTACAGCGTCTCCATATTCTGGCTTCCCGGTATCATACGGAAATTCCATGACAAATATCCCAATGTGGAAGTGGAGATCGTCATATGCGATGTGGACAAGGATAACGAGAGACTCATATACGAGAGAGAGGTCGACTGCGGTTTTCTCTCCGACGATCCCGTACT
>CADBRY010000107.1 GCA_902797195.1 uncultured Eubacteriales bacterium | reverse complement strand
TTCAGAAGGGCCGAACACATGCCCGCTGAACACAGAGCCATACTGGAAGCCATAGCAGATGGGGACGAAGAAAAGGCAAGGGAAGCGGCAGACGTTCATATTTACCGCCTGAAGCAGCTGGTGATCGAAGAGGGCGTTGAGCCACAGGACATATAGATCGATGAAAAAGAGCGGAGCTTGTGCTCCGCTCCGATTTATAAGAAAGAGAGTTACTGGTGGTATTAGATATTATAACTGCAGCGCTGATAGTGATCCCCATGGCCATCGGCATGGCCAAGGGCGTACTTTACGTTGCGGTAAGAGCTCTGGGCTGGGTGGGCGCCCTGGCTGCCTCATTCTTCTTAAACCCTCATGTTTCCAAGTGGATGGAAAAGGGCCCCGTTGGGAAGATGGTATACGGAAGCCTGGAAGAGAAATTCGGTGGCCCCGTTGACAGCGTGGAAAGGGCAACGGAGGGACTCCCCCAGATAATCGGAGGAGCCGTTAACGAGACCGCCAGCCAAACGGCGGACATGCTTGTGAACACAATAGGCGGAATAATCATATCCATCATGAGCTTCATAGCCATGGCGCTGATGATCCGCATCATCATGTTCTTTATAATAAAAGCGACCTCCCGCAGGGGAGACAAAAAAGGGATCCCCGTGCTCACCCGTATGAACAAACTGGCGGGACTGATAGTGGGCGGCGGGGAAGGCCTCCTTCTAGCTTTTGTATTTTTGGCAGCGCTTATTCCTGTCATGAACATATCATCCCCTGAAACAGCCGAAGCCATCGCCGACGGGCTGAAGTATTCCCACCTGGCGGGACCGCTGTATCAGGGCAACCTGCTGACACTTATGGCATCGGGCATATTATGAAAGGAGCGTGCAGTCCTCCGGGCTGCGCAGAATAACAGATGAAAGAGTACGGAAAACTACAGAACGGAAGCGATATCAGAGGCGTGGCCATGACGGCAGAGCCGGGACAGGCCCCCAACCTTACTCAGGAAGCGGCGGCGGACATAGCCACGGGATTTCTGGCATGGCTCGTTGCCAGGACGGGAAAGAAGCCATCGGATCTGAAGCTGGCCATCGGAAGAGATCCAAGGGTGACGGGCAAGACCCTGACCGACGGACTGATGCACGGATTCGGCCCCTACGGAAGCAGGGTGCTGGACTGTTCGCTGGCGTCCACACCGGCCATGTTTATGGCCACGGTGTTCCCTGATTTTGCATGTGACGGAAGCGTTATGATAACCGCCAGCCACCTGCCCTGGAACAGGAACGGGTTCAAGTTTTTTACGAAGGACGGCGGACTGGACAAGAGTGATATCAAAGAAATCATTGCCTTTGCAGAAGATCGTGCAAAGGCAACGGAGATCCTGGGCCACCCTACCAATGAGGATGACGCGGTCCACAGGAGCGGGGAAATTGTGTACCTGCCGGAGAGAGGGGACATTATGGGTCCTTACAGCGAGCACCTTCGCCGGATCATCATCGAGGGCTGCGACATGGGAGAAAGACCCCTTGAAGGACTTAAGATAACAGTGGATGCGGGGAACGGTGCCGGCGGATTCTATGCGAAAAAGGTGCTTGCGCCTCTTGGTGCGGATATAAGCGCCAGTCAATACCTGGATCCTGACGGAATGTTCATGAATCACGCACCCAATCCTGAGGACAGGGAGGCCATGCATTCCATTTCCATGAAGACGCTCACCTCCATGTCGGATCTGGGGCTCATCTTCGATACGGACGTGGACAGGTCGGCGGCTGTGGATGAAAGAGGAAGGGAGATCGCAAGAAACGGGATCGTTGCCCTTGCGGCAGCCCTGGTGGCCGAAGATCATCCGGGGACTACAGTGGTGACCGACAGCATAACCAGCAGGCAGCTTACAGCTTTTCTGGAGGATAGACTGGGACTGAAACATCTGAGATACCGCAGAGGTTACAGGAATGTGATCAACAAGGCAGTGGAGCTGAACGGTCAGGGAACCGACTGCCAGCTTGCCATTGAAACATCCGGTCATGCGGCACTGAAGGAGAATTACTTCCTGGACGACGGAGCATATCTGGCAACAAAGATCGTGATCAAGACCGCAAGGCTGAAGGCTGAAGGAAAG
>CADBRY010000106.1 GCA_902797195.1 uncultured Eubacteriales bacterium | reverse complement strand
GAGAAAAAGTACACGGGAGCACAGCTTCTCCAGGCCCTTAAAGACAACTGGGAAGGACATGAGGTGCTGTATGCTCTGGTCAACAGCCCCAAGGTCCATCACTACGGCAACGATGATGACTATGCGGACGAGCTGTTCAAATTCATGTTCGAGTGCTACTGCAGGAATCTCAGCGGCCGCCCCACCATTCGCGGTGGCGAGTTCACGCCGGGGGTTTACTCGGTCAGCGCCAATGTGGGCATGGGCCTCAACACCAACGCATCTCTGGATGGAAGAAAGGCGGGAGAGGCTATCTCCGACAACATGGGCCCCGTTCATACGGACATGGGTTCCCACGACGTCAAGGGACCTATCGCTATCGCTCATTCTATTGCAAAGGTCGACCACAGCCTTGCCACCAACGGAACTCTGCTGAACCTGAAGTTCCCACAGGAGGCGGTCAAAGGCGTGGAAGGCCGGGACAATCTTATCAGTTATATAGACGAGTATCTTGCCGGCGGACCTATGCACGTGCAGTTCAACATCATGAGTTCAAAGACAATGAAGGCTGCCCAGAAAAATCCCGAGCAGTACAAGGACATGCTGGTCCGTGTGGCCGGATACAGCGCCTACTTTGTGGAGCTTGGCAAGGCCCTCCAGAAAGATCTGATCCAGAGGACGGATCTGTCATTCTAGGCATTGTGCGAAAATCCGGTATTTAGAAAAAATCGCACAATTTCTTGATAGTGCAGGACTGGAATATACGATAGAATATAGTTGGCGGGCAGCGAAATACTCCCGCCGATCAGAAACAGCAGGCAGCGAAACACTCCCGCCAAGAAACATCAGGTGACAAAATGACAAAAAAGACCGGCAAGAAAAACTCTCAGGATCAAATTGCTGAGATCCTGGAAGGGATCCAGTCGGAGAGCCGCGTCCAGGAGATGAAAAACTATATACAGCACGGCAGGACCACCACCTACGAACACTGTGAAAACGTGGCCAGGTTGAGCTGCGCCATCGACAGGAAACTGTCTTTGGGTTCTGACATAAACGCTCTTGTAACGGGAGCGATGCTTCACGATTTCTTTCTTTACGACTGGCATGACTCGGAGCTGAGCCTTGAGTCTCTGCATGGATTCCATCATCCTAAGATTGCAAGTCAGAATGCCAGAAAATATCTTGATGTGGACGACAGAACAAGCCACGTGATCGACACCCACATGTGGCCGTTCACGATCACGAAGATCCCCCTTTCCAGAGAGGCCTGGATCGTATGCGTTGCCGACAAGGCGGTCTCTCTTTATGAGACTATCTTCAGAAGATAGGATTGTTATAATTGTACATAGATAGTATAATAAGCACTAAGCAGACCCAAATCACGTATTCTTAAATTGCGCTTTTGTATCAGTTTTATCCCAGGTAATATTCGAGAAAAACATTTGAGGTAACTATGGTCGGCGGAAAGAAGTCGTACGGGCTGAGAACTTACATGATCATCATGTTTATTGTCCTCGGCGTTGTGCTGATCTCTATTATATTTCCCATTCTTAACACAAATGTCACCCGCATGGAGGAGGAGCTGATATCCAGCAGACTTGTTGCCGATATCAACTACATAGAGGATCTTATCGGAGAAGGTGACTGGAACATAAAGGGCGACGCCATCTGCCGCGGCGATGTTGTAGTCGGCGATGGAACTTTGGAAAACGCCAATCTCAGACCATTCCTTGAACATGAAGAGAAGACAGGCACCTTCGCATACGTTTTTGAACGATGCAGCGACGAAGGCCTGACATATGTTGAAGACACGCCAACTCAGGCCGGATATCAGCAGGGCCATTTCCTCAGAGTCGCCGGAAGCACGAAGGATCCTAACGGAAACTCCATCGTGGGAACATATATGGATAAAAAAGTCGCCGACATCCTGGATGCGGAGGACGTCTATGACGGGGCAGCCAACGTGGCCGGCGGTATGATCTACTGCAGGTATGAGACACTGAAGGATCAGGATGGAAATGTTGTGGGAGCAATAGTCGTGGGCAGAGGAATCGATGAATTGAGGGCCCAGGTATCCCGCACAACCAAGGCAGTCATCCTGGCCGGAGTGCTGGCCATTATTCTCGGATGCATCCTGCTCTATCTTCTCATAAACCGCTGGGTCAGAGCCATGCACAGATCCACTCGTTTTTTACAGGCCATCGAATCCGGAAACATACCGGAAGAAAGGCTTATGCCTCAGGGCTACAAGGAAGTGGACATACTCAATCAGGGCATCAACTCCCTTGCGGACACTCTTACTGAGAACAGGAAACTCAG
>CADBRY010000105.1 GCA_902797195.1 uncultured Eubacteriales bacterium | reverse complement strand
CAGCAGAGCCTTCATGTTCCGCTCGATCTTCTCCCGCATCTGCTTGACCGCCATTACCATGCCGTATCCAAACTCCGCATTGTCTTCAAAGAGGGAATTTGCCCAGGCCGGACCCCTTCCTTCCTCATCCTTGCAGTAAGGCATGGAGGGTGCCGAGGCTCCCCAGATGGAGGAACATCCCGTGGCGTTGGCGATGATCATCCTGTCTCCGAAGAGCTGTGTCACCAGCTTGATATATGGAGTCTCTCCGCATCCTGCGCAGGCTCCTGAAAATTCGATATAGGGTTTTTTGAACTGGCTTCCCTTGACCGTATCGGGATTGTATCTGTCGTCCTTTCTGGTCAGCTTGATCCCGAAATCCCAGTTTTCTGCTTCGTGTACAACGTCTCTGTAGGGCTTCATTATGAGAGCCTTTTCCTTGGCGGGGCAGATGTCGGCGCAGTTGCCGCATCCCAGGCAGTCCATGGCGGAAACCTGAAGCCTGTAGTTGAGACCGGCAACATTCTTTCCGCTTGCCTCGATGGTCTCAAAGCCCTTGGGTGCCTTCTCAAGCTCCTCCTCGGATGCCAGCATGGGTCTGATAGCCGCATGGGGACATACGAAGGAACACTGGTTGCACTGGAGGCAGTTTTCTTTTATCCACTCGGGAAGGTATACGGCCACGCCGCGCTTTTCATATGCCGATGTCCCTGAGGGGAAGGTTCCGTCGGCCGCATCTGCAAAGGCGCTGACGGGAAGGTCATCACCCTCTTTTGAGGTCATGGGCATCTGCACGTGTTCAATGAACTCGGGAAGCTCAAGCAGCGGCTCTTTGCCGTCCTCGGCATCCGCCCACTCTGCAGGCACTTCCACCTTCTGGATGAATCTGATTCCCGCATCTACCGCACGGCAGTTCATGTCCACGATCTCCTGTCCCTTACGCTTATAGGTCTTCTCAACACCCTCCTTCAGGTACTCAACAGCCTTGTCGATGGGAATTACGCCGGTGAGCTGGAAGAAGGCCGCCTGCATGATCATGTTGATCCTGCTTCCAAGTCCAATCTCTTCGGCGATGTTCCAGGCATCTATAACGTAGAAGTTGATCTCTTTTTTCGCCAGGTCTCTCTTGAACTTCGCCGGGAGGTTTTTCTCGAATTCTTCCGGGGTTTTCCAAAGGCAATTGAGCAGGAATGTTCCTCCCTTGTTCAGTTCCTTCAGCATGTCGTACTGCCTTATATATGCCTGGTTGTGGCAGGCCACGAAGTCGGCGCGATTTATAAGGTAGGTTGACTGTATGGGCTGTTCACCGAATCTCAGGTGGGATACGGTGAGACCACCGGACTTCTTGGAGTCATAGTCAAAGTAACCCTGTGCATAAAGATCCGTCTTGTCACCGATGATTTTGATGGCGGTTTTGTTAGCACCGACAGTACCGTCGGAACCCAGACCCCAGAACTTACACTTGATGGTTCCCTTGGGCTCTCTTGCGATTCCCTCGGTATAGGGAAGGGATCTTCCGGTCACATCGTCTTCGATACCCACGGTGAAGTTGTTCTTTGGATTCTTGTGATAGAGATTATCGTAAATGGAGTGGATCATTCCCGGAGTGGTATCCTTGGATCCGATTCCGTATCTTCCTCCGTAAACTTCGGGAGCGTTTCTCATGCCGTAGAGCACCGTCTTAACATCCTGATAAAGCGGCTCACCCAGAGCACCCGGCTCCTTTGTCCTGTCAAGAACGGCGATCCTCTCAACTGTTTTTGGCAGTATGTCCATGAAGTATTCTTTGACGAAAGGTCTGTAAAGTCTTACCTTGATAAGACCCACTCTGTGGCCTTCTTCAACCATCTTGTTCATGGTCTCCTCTATGGTCTCGCATACGGATCCCATTGCAACGATAACGTTCTCCGCATCGGGAGCGCCAACATAGTCAAAGGGTTTGTAGCTTCTTCCCGTCAGCTCACTGATCTCATCCATGTACTCCTTGACGATCTTGGGGATCTCCTCATAGTACTTGTTGGAAGCCTCTCTTCCCTGGAAGAAAACGTCCGGGTTCTGGGCAGTGCCCCTTATTACCGGATGCTCCGAGTTAAGAGCTCTTTCTCGGAACTCGTTTATTGCATTCCAGTCAACCAGCTTTCTGAAATCGTCGTGGTTGAATACGTCTATTTTCTGAATTTCGTGGGACGTCCTGAACCCATCGAAGAAGTGAAGGAATGGAACTCTTCCTTTTATAGCGGACAGATGAGCGATCCCTCCAAGGTCCATTACTTCCTGAACGGAGCTGGAACAGAGCATGGCATAACCCGTCTGCCTGCAGGCCATTACGTCTGAGTGATCTCCGAATATACAGAGAGCGTGGGTGGACACACTTCTTGCCGCCACGTGGATAACGCTTGGAAGAAGTTCTCCCGCCATCTTGTACATGTTGGGGATCATCAGCAGAAGACCCTGTGAAGATGTATATGTGGTTGCGAGAGCACCTGCCTGAAGTGAACCGTGTACGGCTCCGGCAGCGCCTCCTTCAGACTGCATCTCTGCGATCTTTACAGGCTGGCCGAATATGTTTTTCTTGCCGTAGGCTGCCCACTCGTCAACCGTCTCCGCCATGGGAGATGATGGGGTTATGGGGTAGATAGCCGCTACGTCTGTAAATGCATAAGATACATGGGCTGCTGCAGTATTACCGTCCATTGTCAACATTCTGTTCTGTCTCACAACAATTCCTCCTTTTCTCATAACTGTACCTGATTTTAAAAATATTAACTTGTACTTTATAACAGTAAATCGTGACTGTCAACATTGTATTAAATTTAATACAATATACAAAAAAGCCCAGAAAATTCCGAATAAAAAGACAACGGATATTGACAAAAAATTAACCGCTCAACATTGTGAGCGGCTTTGATTTCAGCGGTTTTCCTCAGATCCCCAGTCCGAAGTTTTCTCTGACCCTTTTCATTGTGTTTTCAGCGATGGCGTTGGCCCTCTCCGCCCCGTCCTGAAGGATCTTTTTCAGTTCATCGGACTGTCGGATCTCCTCATAGTTCTCCTTGATCGGTCTCAGTGCTTCCTGGGTGACTGCCACCAGCTCCTTCTTAAGGTCTCCGTAGCCTTTCCCCTCAAAGGCCTTGGCCACGTCCTCCACCGTTTCTCCCGAGAATGCGCTGTATATGCTGAGAAGGTTGCTGACACCCGGCTTGTTTTCCGGATCGAATCTTATTTCCCCGTCGGAGTCTGTGGTGGCTCTCATTATGGATTTCTTTATCTTGCTGTCTTCATCCAGCAAAGATATCCTGCTGTGATTGTTCAGGGAGCTCTTG
>CADBRY010000104.1 GCA_902797195.1 uncultured Eubacteriales bacterium | reverse complement strand
TTCCGTCAAAGCCTCCGTCAGCGTCATTTCCGTGAAGTCGGGAGCTTCTATTTCCTTCCCTCCGAAGAGTCCCATGGCAAAGCTTACGGCCAGACCCGCCGCGATCACCGCCAGGGCCACGGCTATTATGATTATCACTTTTTTCTTTCGTCCGGATCTGCCTTTTTCTTCGGATTCGTAGTATTCATCCTCTTCTTCGTCGTATCCTGCCTCGGAGACCGCTCTCTCGATGTTGCGGTTCGGCTCGTGTTCCGTTCCCATAAGTACGGAATCACCCACTACGCTTCCTACAAATTCAAGGTTGTTGAGAGCCTCGATCAGCTCGTCTGCGGAAGCGTATCTGTTTACGGGATATTTGTCCGTACACTTCATGATTATATGCTCAAGAGCGGGCGGAACTCCGTCGACCACCTGTGATGGTCTAGGCATCTCCCCGTTGATATGCATAAGGGCTATGTTTACGGGATTGTCTCCGTCGAAGGGTACATTTCCCGTAAGCATTTCATACATGACTATTCCAAGGGAATATATATCGGACTTCTCATCCACATAGCCTCCTCTTGCCTGTTCGGGAGAGAAGTAATGAACCGATCCGATTATTCCGTCGGTATTGTCCACAATAGTGGCCGCATTGACGGCTTTGGCGATTCCAAAATCGGTGATCTTGGCGGTACCGCTTGGAGTCATCATGATATTGTGGGGTTTCACGTCCCTGTGTATTATGTGAGTCTTGTGAGCAAAGGCAAGGGCTGAGGCTATCTGCTTGGATATTGCGATTACCTTTGTGTAGGGCATTGGACCCTCGTCCCGTATAATATCGGAAAGAGCGCTTCCCTCTACCAGTTCCATTACGATGTAATGGATGTTTCCTTCCTTGCCAACGTCGTAGATATTGACTATATTCGGATGTGACATACTGGCTGCCGCCTGGGATTCCCGGCGGAAGCTGTCGATAAACTTGTGATCGTTTATAAATTCAGGCTTCAGGATCTTTATAGCCACAAATCTGTTGAGAAGCTTATCCTTCGCCTTGTACACTACAGACATTCCTCCCTCGCCGATTCGTTCCAGGAGTTCGTATCTGCCAGCTAATACTTTGCTCATATCCGCCTCCCTATACTAAATCCTGATACAAATCACGGTTATGTTGTCTCTGCCGCCGGATTCTATAGCCATATCCACCAGCCGGGAACAGGTGTCGTTCATGTTTTTATCCTCCTTGAGGACATCCACTATTCCCTCTTCTCCCACTTCTCCGTAGAGACCATCGGTGCAAAGCATGAGGACGTCACCTGTGTGAAGGGGCAGTTTGTAGTAATCGGGCTCTATGTAAGGCTCAGCTCCGAGAGCTTTTGTTATAACGTTTTTCTGCTTATGGGACTCAGCCTCATCTTCGGTTATAACGCCCTTGTCGATGAGTTCGTTCACATAGGTGTGATCCTTGGTTATCCTGGCCATTTCCCCGTCTCTGAATATATAGGCTCTGCTGTCTCCCACATTGGCGATATAACCTTCCCCTCTGTAGACATATGCCATGACCACGGTGGTGGCCATTCCCTTATAGCGGCTGTCATCTCTTCCCATCTCATATATGGCTCCGTTTGCCGCTCCTATGGCCTCACCCAGAAAGCCAAAGATCTCTTCAGGCTCTTCACATCTGCGTATGTCTCCGGAATTAACGTAGGCCGCTATCTCTTCAACGGCGGTGCGGCTTGCCACTTCGCCGGAATTGTTTCCTCCGACCCCGTCAGCCACCACATACACATCGCTTCCCGGGATCACGAAGCAGGCATCTTCATTGTTTTCCCTGACTACTCCTCTATTGCTTTTGAACCCTATCTGTATCATACCCTTTTTGCCTTTCCTCTTTTATTCTTATTCCATTGAAGAAGCTCTCTTCATAACGCATATGAAGAAACCGTCGGTTCCATTGACGCTGGGCAGCAGAAGCTTTCTCTCCTCCTGCCTGAATACGGGATTTCTCTTCAGAAATGCCTTTATGACCTTTTCGTTCTCATCCGGGTTGACGGTACACGTACTGTACACCAGTGTCCCCGAGGGCTTTACGTATTCCGATGATGCCGACAGGATCGCCAGCTGTTTCTCCGGAAGATGCTCCAGATCGGAAGTCTTTTCTCTGTACTTTATCTCCGGCTTTCTCCGGACTACCCCAAGTCCCGAACAGGGGGCATCCACCAGTACCCGGTCAGCTTTTTTGACAAGCTGGGGATCTGTCCTTGTGGCATCCCAAGCCTTGGTCTCTATATTGACTATTCCAAGTCTTCTGGCTTCCCTGTCCACCTGATCCAGTCTTCTGCGGTATATGTCCGAGGCTATGATCATGCCCGTATTGTTCATTCTCTCCGCGATGGCCGTTGTCTTTCCACCGGGTGCCGCACACACGTCCACGATCAGATCTCCCTGCTTGGGATCCAGCATCTCCGATACAAGGGTGGAACTCTCATCCTGAGGTGTGAACAGACCCATTTTGTAGAACTCGGTCTCCAGAAGGCCGCTGCCCTTTACATTCAGGGAATTTGTGCATATTTTGCCGTCCTCGACTTCAAATCCCCGCTCTTCCAGCAGCTCTATAAGGTCCCCTTTGACCACCTTGAGCCAGTTGTATCTTATGGTCATTGGAGGGGTCTGGTTGCCTGCCTCCATGAGCTTTTCCACAAATTCCATCTTGTAGAACTCCAGCCATTTTTCAATGATCCATGGAGCATAGGAGTACTTGATGGAAAGGTACCTGATCTCGTCCTTTTCCCTGTCGGGAAGGGTTATGCTGTCCTTTCTCTTCAGGTATTCCCTTAAAACTCCGTTTACAAGTCCCGACTTGCCTCTGCAGAATTTCTTCGCAAGGGCCACGCTCTCATAAACGGCGGCATACTCCGGCACCGAATCCATGTATGCCAGCTGATAAAGGCCCATCCTCAATACGGTGAGCTCCTGTTTTTTCAGGCTCTTCACTCCGTGGTCCACCAGCTGATCCAGATAGTAGTCCAAGGTCAGCTTGCGCTCCAGAACTCCATACACCAGCTCTCTCACGAAGGACTGGGATGTGGGCTTGCTTATCTTGACATTGTGATTCAAAGCCAGATTGGAATAGGCTTTTTTGGTTTCCACGCTCAGCAGTGTGCTGTAAGCTGTTTTTCTGTTGATGTCCATTGATTATTGTCTCCCTCTGATCAGAAGTATTCTTATAAGGTTCATGACCGAAACTGCCAGAGCCGCAACATATGTCATGGCTGCGGCCGAAAGCACTTTTTTCGCTCCCCGGATTTCATCCCCTTCTATGATGCCCAGGCTCTCAAGCTGTTTTATGGCTCTGCTGCTGGCATTGAATTCCACCGGAAGGGTCACTGTGTGGAAGAGTACCACTATGCAAAAGGCAACGATCCCAAGGTTAAGGAGCATATTGCCTATTCCTGCCGTCTGCACGCTGCCCATGGCCACAAGGAGTATCCCTATGATTATCAGCGGCCATGAGGCACCTGACACCAGATTAACAACGGGTACCATGGATACCCTGAACTTCAGGAAACTGTACTCCCTGGCGTCCTGGATGGCGTGTCCCGACTCATGAGCGGCGATGCTCACGGAAGCTATGGATGTGCCGCTGTAGACCTCTCTTGAAAGATGCATCACATCTTTTGTCGGGTCATAGTTATCCGTCAGCTGTCCCTGGATCACTTCAATGGGCACATGACTCATGCCGTTTGAGTCTAGAATGCGTCTTGCCACCTCTCCGCCGGTCAGTCCTCTGCGGGTCGGGATCTGAGAGTATTTTGCATATGCGCTCTTCACCTTTCCCTGGGCTACCATCGTAAAGATAATAGCGGGTATCAGCAGTATAAAAGTGGGATCATATCCATAAAACATATTTTCACCTCTATCCAATCCATTCTATCTTAAAACACTTCCCGTTTCAATGGTATTGCCCCTTAAATATTCCCCTGCGGACACCCTTTTTTTACCCGGTTTCTGCAGCTGGGTTATGGTCAGTATGCCGCCTCCGCAGGCCACATCGATCCCATCTTTGCCAAGGGCTGTAATCGTTCCGTCGGCCTCCCCGGTTTTTTCCTCCGAGACCCTGCCCCTCCAGAGCTTTATGGTATCGTCTCCCAGTACGGCAGTTGTTCCCGGCCAGGGATCGAAGGCTCTCATCTGCCTCTCTATTTCCTCGGGTTTTCTTGAAAAATCGATCTTCCCGTCCTCTTTGCTGATCATTGGAGCGTAGGTGGCCAGAGCTTCATCCTGCTTTTCAGGCTCAAGTTCGTCTATATGTTCCAGTGTCTCGGCTATAAGGTCTGCTCCCATGACCGCAAGCTCGTCGTGAAGCTGCCCGGCGGTCTTGTCACCGATTGGAGTGCTTCTTTTAAGGAGCATGTCCCCGGTATCAAGGCCTTCATCCATTTTCATGATGGTTATGCCCGTCTCCCGGTCTCCCTCAAGGACAGCCGCCTGGATTGGGGCAGCCCCTCTGAATCTTGGAAGAAGGGAGCCGTGGATATTGATGCATCCGTATCTTGGGATGTCCAGGATCTCCATTGGAAGGATCCTTCCGTATGCGGCCACGACTATAACATCGGGGGCTATTTCCCTTATTTCCTCTATGAACGGGTCATTTCCCCTCACCTTGTCCGGCTGTAGCACGGGGATGCCAAGATCCATTGCCTTTGCCTTAACGGGAGAAAAAACGATTTTTTTGCCCCGGTCTCTTCTGGCATCGGCTCTCGTGACCACTGCCGCTATGATGTGCCCCGCCTCATGTATCCTTTCAAGG
>CADBRY010000103.1 GCA_902797195.1 uncultured Eubacteriales bacterium | reverse complement strand
TCGGGCTTTATGTAAACCTTTTTGCATGGAAAGGCAATTTATGCCTTGGAATTACACAAAAGTCCAGTACTTTTTGAAATATGAACTACGCCTTCTTTCAAATTTTCAAAAAATAGCATTTTATGGAATATTTTATAGGCGAACTTCCGTTGATTTTGCAAAAGTGAAGGCCACGGCGCCTGATATTACACAAACCGCTTTCTATTTCTTTTTATTTACAACTCCACAACTACTTTACACTGTCACAACAGTGCGGTTTGAATGTGTTCCGAACAATGTGTATACTATCTATGATCGGCAAATCGCAAAGAGCGGCAGCCTAACAAAACCGTGAGGAGAATCAGGCCAATGGACCATACACAACGCAAGGAAATCAAGAAGAAAGGCTTTAAAATAATGAGAAAGCACTACGGCCTTCTTATGGTCCTTTCTATGATAGCCATCCTGCTGGGAAGCGAGTTCTCCGGCGGCGCGCTTTTTCTCCACCTGACGGACTCCCAGCTTCCAGTTGGAGAAAACCAGATCTCAAGGCAACTGCACACCCTGTCCGATCCCGGGATCGACGTGTTCAGAGACATCATCAACGGCAACATTGTTGATGGAGTGGAACTGTCCCAGGAACTTGAAGAAACCTATGCCAATTCAGGAAGCGGCGTTCTGGGCCATACGGAGGGGATCATTGCATCCCTGGTCGGTACGGTCACCTCGGGACATCTTTACGTGGTGATCCTTCAGTCCATATTCACTGTGACCCAGGATCCCCGAGCCTCCGTCATAATCTTTGTGCTGCTGGCGGCTCTTGTATACTCACTGGTCTTTGCCTTTGTGAGAGAGCCCTTCACCATCACCCTCCGAAGAATGTTTCTCGAAGCCAGGACCTACGACAAAGTCCCCTTCCATCACTTCTTCCACCTGAAACATTCGGACAGAATGATAAGAGCATCCCTCTGCGTAATATATGCAGACTTTCTCTATGCCCTGTGGTTTTTCACCATCGCCGGGGCATTCATAAAACGCTATTCATATTATCTGGTCCCATACATCATCGCCGAGAACCCGGACATTAAGCCCAAGGAAGCGGTGAAGCTTTCCCGGGACATGATGTACGGTCACAAGATGGACTGCTTCAAACTGGAGCTCAGTTTTATCGGCTGGCTCATCCTTGGATTTGCCACAGGCGGTTTTCTGAATGTATTCTTCTACGCACCCTACAAGCTTTCGGCAATGTCCGAATTCTATGTTATGGTTCGGGAAGATGCAAAGGCAACGGATATCCCGGGCGTCGATCTTCTGGATAACGACTACCTGATAAGGGTCGCAGATCCGGAACTTCTTAAGGAAACATACAAAGATCTTAAAAAAGAGGAAGAGGCCCTGGGAGAAAGCAGCATAGACCTGACGGCAAAGCAGAAATTCTTTGCGGAAAATCTGGCCATCTGGCTTGGAGGGCTGGCCTCAAAAGAAGAATATCAGAAGGTGGAAAACCGCAGATTCCAGCTGGCGGGAGAGATGGATGCCGCAGGCGGCATTGCCTTTCCGGACAGACTGGACCCCCACCTGAGACGGGATCCACTGGTGAAAAGGATCAGCACCGACTTCCTTCGCTGCTACACTTTGTGGAACCTGTTCCTTATGTTTTTCATCTTTTCATTTGTGGGCTGGATATGGGAAGTGATCGTCTTCATAATCCAGACCGGCGACATCGTCAACAGGGGAAGTCTCTATGGACCATGGGTCCCCATCTACGGAGCGGGAGGCACACTGATACTGGTCGTCCTTTGCAAACTCAGGACCCGGCCGGCCATACTCTTCTTCAGCATCGCCGTCCTCTGCGGGATAATGGAATACGCAACTTCCGTCATTCAGGAGATGACCACGGGAATGCGTTACTGGGATTACTCGGGATATTTCCTGAATCTCGATGGCAGGATATGCGCCGAGGGGCTCTTTGCCTTTGCGGCACTGGGCAGCATGGCCATCTATTTTCTGGCGCCCATGCTCGACTCACTGCTCATGAAGATCAACGACAAGCTCCTGATCTCCGTGACCGTGACTCTCATGATCTTCTTCGTGGCGGATGTCATCTACTCTCAGATCCACCCCCACCAGGGCAAGGGGATCACGGATATGGGCAAAGTCAATACGTTGACTTTAGAAAAAGCCAGAAAATCCTACTAAACCGCTTGCATATTATTCATATTGATGTATAATCATTCACGTAACGTTTTTACAATACGAGGAGGTTTTCGCAATGGAAAAAGAAAAGGTAGTATTGGCTTATTCAGGCGGACTGGACACATCCGTCATCATGAAGTGGCTGAAGGAGAATTACGACTATGATGTAATCGCAGTGTGCTGCAACGCAGGACAGAAGGAGGACTTTGAGGCGATCGAACAGAAGGCCCTGGCAACAGGTGCCATCAAGGCGATCACCATCGATCTGAGAGAGGAGTTCATCACCGATTATATCTGGCCAACTCTCAAGGCCGACGCCATCTACGAAGGACAGTACATGCTGGGAACTTCCATGGCCAGACCTTTAATGGCGAAGAAACTTGTGGAAGTATGCGAGAAGGAGGACGCCTTCATCATAGCTCACGGCTGCACGGGCAAAGGCAACGATCAGGTGCGTTTCGAAACGTCCATCAATGCCCTGAATCCGGCGATCAAGGTCGTGGCTCCCTGGAGAATGCCCGAGTGGCCCTTTGAATCCAGAGAGGACATGATCGAGTACGCCAACAAACAGAACATCCCCATCAGCCAGTCAAACGCAAAGATCTACAGCAGAGACGAGAACGTCTGGCATATAAGTCACGAGGGAGGAGAGCTGGAGAACCCCTGGAACGAACACCTTGATTCCATCCATGTTCTCAGCGTTCCGCCGGAAGAAGCTCCCGATGAACCCACCTATGTGGACATCGATTTTGAAGCAGGCATCCCCGTTGGTATCGACGGAGAGAAAATGGGACCCATCGAACTTTTGAGCAAGCTGAACGATCTGGGCAGCGCCAACGGCATCGGCACGGTGGACATCATCGAAAACCGTCTGGTCGGCATGAAGAGCCGTGGCGTGTACGAGACTCCGGGAGGCACCATCCTCTTTGCGGCTCACTCAGGTCTCGAGCAGCTCATCCTTGACAGGGACACCACCCAGTACAAGATGATCGTGGCTCAGAAATTTGCTCAGCTGGTCTACGACGGCCTGTGGTTCACTCCCCTGAGAGAGGCCATCAGCGCATTCGTTGACAAGACTCAGGAAAAAGTCACAGGTACGGTCAAGATGAAGCTGTACAAGGGCCAGGCCTATGTGGCAGCCCGTAAGGCTCCCTACTCACTGTACAACGAAGAGTTCGCCACCTTCAGCAAGGACGACGTGTACGATCAGAGCGATGCGGAAGGCTTCATAAACCTCTTCTCACTGCCTCTTAAGATCCGCGCCATCCAGAAGCTCACAGTTGAGGGCGGCGGTTCCGAGCACGAGTCTCTGGAAATGAGAGTGCTCAAAGGCAGCGACTTTATCGAGTAACATCCGCCCGGCAGCGGCGACACTATCTAATATGGAAAGGCAACGAAACGAAACATGAAACTCTGGAAAGGCAGATTTGAAAAGACATCCACACAGGCCGCTGACGAATTCAACGCATCCATCGGCTTTGACCAAAGACTCTATGAAGAGGATATAACCGGCAGCATCGCCCATGCGAAAATGCTGGGCAGGCAGGGGATAATAACGGAAGAGGAATCTTCTGTAATTGTCGAAGCTCTGAAGCAGATTCTTGAAGACATCAAAGAAGGCAAGGTCCAGTTCTCCATGGAGTCGGAAGATATCCACATGAACATAGAGACCATCCTGACCCAGCGCATAGGTCAGACGGGCAAGAAGCTGCATACCGCAAGAAGCAGGAACGATCAGGTTGCTGTGGACTTCAGACTGTATCTTAAAAAGGAGACCGGGGCTGTTGACGCAGCCCTGGCCGCCCTTACAGAGACTCTGGCTGAACTTGCAAAAAAACATCAGGACACTGTGATGCCGGGATACACCCACCTGCAGAGAGCCCAGCCTGTGACCCTTGCTTATCACCTGCTGGCATACTATCAGATGTTCTCCAGAGACAGGGAAAGATTCGCAGACTGCCTTACCCGCATCGACAGGCTCCCTCTTGGAAGCGGAGCCCTTGCGGGAACCACCTACAACACTGACCGTCAGTTTCTGGCTGAGGAACTTGGTTTTTCAAAGGTCCTTCCCAACGCCATGGATGCCGTGGCCGACAGGGATTTTGCAATAGAATTTTTAAGCTGCTGTTCCATCACCATGATGCACCTTTCAAGATTCTGCGAGGAGCTTATCCTCTGGAGCTCCGTTGAATTTGCATTTATTGAAATCGACGATGCATATTCCACGGGAAGCAGCATAATGCCCCAGAAAAAGAATCCTGATATGGCAGAACTTATTCGGGGCAAGTCGGGTCGGGTATACGGCGACCTGATGAGCCTTTTGACCATCTGCAAAAGCCTTCCTCTCGCATATAACAAAGACCTGCAGGAAGACAAGGAACCGGTTTTTGATTCAGTCGATACTCTCAAGGCAAGCCTTGGCATATTCACCGACATGATCCGCACGATGAAGGTACGCACGGATAACATGGAAGAGGCTGCCCGTTACGGCTACATGAACGCAACAGACGCGGCAGACTATCTTGTGTCGAAGGGAATTGCTTTCAGGGATTGTCATGAGATTATCGGCAGGATGGTCCTTTACGCCATCAGTGAAGGCAAGGCTCTGGACCAGCTAACCATGGAGGAATTCAAAGAATTCAGCGATGCCTTCGATGAGGACATCTATGAAAAGATCGCTGTCAGAAGCTGTATCGAAGCCAAGCGCTCCCAGGGATCCACTTCCTTTGACAGCGTGGCGAAACAGCTTGAAGATATCAGCAAATAAGGTTTACCGCAAAGGCAACTAACCAGGCTATGGCACACTGCCAGACCACCATTCCGAGAGCCCATTTCCAACCGAGCTCTCTTTTTGTTGCGGCGACTGCCGCAACGCATGGGGTGTATAGAAGGCTGAATACCAGAAGGCTCATTGCCGTGGCAGCGGACATGGCGCCGGCTATATTTCCCGCGTAAAGTATTCCCAAAGTCGACAGGACCACTTCTTTGGCCATGAATCCTGTAATGAGAGCCGTGCATATTTCCCAGGTACCAAGACCCGCAGGCTTCATAATGGGAGTGATCCATCCCGCCACATAGGCAAGTATGCTTTCCTCCGAATTCGGTGTCATGTTCAGATGGGTATCGAAGTTCTGCAGGAACCAGACGACTATGGTGGCGATGAGGATTATGGAAAAAGCCCTCTGAAGGAAGTCCTTCGCCTTGTCCCAAAGAAGTCTTGCAACGCTCTTTATCCCCGGCATGCGATATGTGGGCAGTTCCATCACGAAGGGAACCGCCTCGCCCTTGATTGCCTTTTTATAAATGATCGCGGCCACTATGCCCAGCAGTATCCCAAGAACGTAGAGCCCGCTCATAACCAGGGCCTTGTAGTCGCTGAAAAATGCGTTGACAAAAAATGCGTAGATGGGGACCTTTGCCGAACAGCTCATAAAGGGGGTCAGCATAATGGTCACCTTCCTGTCCCGCTCACTTGGCAGAGTCCTTGTGGCCATTACAGCGGGGACTGTGCAGCCGAAGCCGATGAGCATGGGCACGATGCTCCTTCCCGAAAGTCCGATCCTTCTGAGAAGTTTATCCATGAAAAAGGCAACTCTTGCGATGTAGCCGCTATCTTCCAGAATGGAAAGGAAGAAAAAGAGAGTCACGATTATGGGCAGGAAGCTCAGCACCGTTCCAACACCTGCGAAGATGCCGTCGATTATAAGGCTGTGGACTGCTGCGTTGACTCCCGTCGCACTCAGCAGTTCATCCATCCCCGACGTCGCGGCTTCAACGCCTGCTTCCACAAGGCCCTGCAGCCAGGCTCCCACCACGTTGAATGTAAGCCAGAATATCAGAGCCATGATTCCGATAAAAAGAGGTATGGCCGTATACTTGCCCGTAAGGATCCTGTCTATCCGCTGGGTCCTTTTGTGCTGAAGACTTTCTCCCGGTTTTATGACCGTGCTGTCGCACACCTTGTGGATAAATGAGAAACGCATGTCCGCTATTGCGGCATATCTGTCCAGCTCTCTTTCCCTCTCCATCTGAAGGATGATGTGCTCCACCGTCTCCGCTTCATTGGGTTCAAGCTTCAGTTTTTCCGTGACTATGGGATCATTTTCTATCAGTTTGCTTGCGGCAAATCTAAGGGGAAGCCCCGCATCCTCGGCGTGATCTTCTATGAGATGGAGGATCCCGTGGAGGCACCTGTGGACCGCTCCTCCGTTTTTTGTCTCGTCGCAAAAATCCTGACGCAGGGGTCTTTCCTGATATCTTGCAACGTGTATCGCGTGGTCGATCAGTTCTCTGACGCCTTCATTTTTCATGGCCGAAATGGCCACAACGGGAACTCCCAGCTGGGCTTCCATTTCGTTTATATCTATGCTGCCTCCATTGGCGGTGACCTCATCCATCATATTCAAAGCCACCACCATGGGAATGTTCATTTCCAGAAGCTGCATGGTCAGATACAGATTTCTCTCCAGGTTTGTGGCATCGACTATGTTGATGATCCCCCTGGGTTTTTCACCCAGTATGAAATCTCTGGATACTACCTCCTCCCCTGTGTACGGGGACAGGGAGTAGATGCCCGGCAGGTCCGTGATCCTCGTTTCGGGATGGTCTTTGATGACTCCGTCTTTTCTGTCCACAGTGACCCCGGGGAAATTGCCCACGTGCTGGTTCATGCCCGTCAGCTGATTGAACAGAGTCGTCTTACCGCTGTTCTGATTTCCCACAAGAGCAAACGTCAGCTCCACTCCCGGATCCAGAGGATCGCCGCTTCCCGCAGGATGGAATTTTCCTCCTTCTCCAAGGCCCGGATGATGCAGTCTGCTGCGCTCGGGGCTGCCCGTTGCCTTTTCACCGGGAGTCTTCGTCGCTTCATCATGGGCTCCCGCGGGCTCCTTTTGCAAAGGCAATGTTTTCTCTACAGTTATCTCTGCAGCATCCTCTTTTCGCAAAGTCAACTGATAGCCCTGTATCCGAAGCTCGATGGGGTCGCCCATGGGAGCGTATCTTACGACGGTCACCTCTTCCCCTGGGATCAGCCCCATGTCCAGGAAGTGATGACGTAGATTGCCCTGCCCGCCTACGGCGGCAATATATGCAGAGTCTCCTATTTTCAGTTTATCTAATGTTGTTTTATCCTTATTGTTTGGCATTTCGTCTTCCTGTCAATCATTATCTAAACATTCTAACACGATAAACCGCAAAAAGATATGCCCGGGCAATAATACTTGGCAGAACTCCGCGAACCCATCGTATGTCCTTGATGAAAACTTACAAATATTGTATGATATACTCATTCAGTAATTAACGGACATGGGGGAAATACTTATGAAAAAACCAATGACTATAGCCCTTATAGTTATGGCGGCACTTGTCACTACCATAGCTGTGGGCGCTGTTATGATGACGGCATGTTCCCAATCCCAGGAGACAGCAAAGAAAAAGCCCGAACCGGAGCCGATCTCAAATCTTCTGACCGGCTACACCGCCGAGGACGGATTCGATGAAAGCGCAAGGGACAGGAGAGTCGTTGCCTTTGTAGTAGAAAACGCTCCGGAAGCCAGACCTCAGTGGGGAATGGACGATCCGGAATACTCGCCCGACATTATCCTTGAGGCCGAGGTCGAAGGCGGCATCACAAGAACACTGTGGCTTTATCAGGATTACAAGAAGCTGCCCGAGGTGATAGGACCTATGCGCAGCGCCAGACCTCCCTTTATCAGGTTCTCTGAATTCTGGAATTCGGTCTTTATCCATTGGGGCGCCAGCCACTCCGCCGGAGGATACACAGGCGCCAACGAGGTATTTACCTCCGATGGTGTGGAACATATCGATCAGATGTCATTCACCAATGAGTGTGGCTTGTATGACAGAGATCACAGCAGAGGCGTATCCGCGGAGCACACCGGCATAGTTTACGGCGAAAAAGTTGAGGCCGCTTTGAAAGAGGAGCAGATCAAGGAAAAGAGAAAAGCTCCACCCAGTGAACTCAAGTTCAACAAGACTGCTAAACCCATGAGCGATACCCGCGCCGATGAGGTCAGTGTGGATTATTCCAGCAGAACTGACTGGGAAACCACCAAGTGGACCTATAGCGAGGAAGACAAGCAGTATCACACAGAGAATTTCGAGAATGACCTTAAGCGTGACAACCTGCTCATCCTCTATGCGGAGACCGAGTACATAACGAAGGATAACTATCAGGGTCCCGGCGGAGCTTCTAGCGTCACCTACTGTGACTACTCCATGGAAGGCGGCAAAGGCAAGCTGATAAGCATGGGAACCGTTAAGGACATCCAGTGGGAGAAGAAGGATGGCCAGCTGGTGCTCATCGATGTTGAGGCCACAAAAGCCGCACAGGCCAAGGCTGCCGAGGAGAATGCGGACAAGGCTGAGGACGAAACAGAGCCTGCCGAGCCCATCGTCGTTGAAGCAAAGCTCAACAAGGGCAAGACCTGGATCGGCTGGATCTCCAACAATAACGGCGGAAAAGTCGAGATCAC
>CADBRY010000102.1 GCA_902797195.1 uncultured Eubacteriales bacterium | reverse complement strand
CCGTGGATACTCCGATACGGATCCCTGTAAAAGATCCGGGACCGTGAGATACGGCTATGGCACCGATGTCCTTTATGTCCACATGGTTTCTTTCCAGCAGGGTCTTTATCTGGGGTGTGAGATTCTGAAGGTGTGAAAAACGGTCGTTTCCGTGGATCACATCCAAAGAAAAGTCCCCTTCGGATCCGTTGCCTTTGCAGGATCCCGGGACATCTCCCTCTCTTAAAAGGGCAACCGATGCGTATGCTCCTGTAGTTTCGATTCCTAAAATATACATTGATTTTATGCTTCCCGCCGCTCCATGCGGACTATGCGCTCGTTCTCATTTTCCCCGTAGCACATCTCTATATGCAAAGTGTCCTCGGGGAGGAATTCATCGACCATGTCCGCCCACTCCACAAGGCAGATGCCCTCTCCGTAAAAGTATTCTTCGTAGCCCAGCTCGTAGAGCTCCTCGGGATCCGTGAGCCTGTAAACGTCGAAGTGATAGAGGGGCATGCGCCCGCTTTTGTACTCCTTGACTATGGTGAAGGTGGGACTTGTGATGGTCTCAGTGACCCCGAGTCCCCGGGCGATGGCTTTGGACATGCTGGTTTTTCCCACGCCAAGGTCGCCGGTCAGGCCTATGACCATACCGGGCTTTGCTTCCTCCGCCAGCTTTAGGCCGAGGGCATTTGTCTCCTCTTCATTTTTCAAAACCATCTGTTCCGTCATGGGCTCACTCCCGCTATCAACAAAGGAACTACGCATCCGGTAAATGCGTAGTCCTCTTTTGATATCGCAGTTATAGATGAATCAGTTTTCAATTACGTAGTACTTACCCGTCTGAAGGTCCTGATACACGGTACCCAGTTCCTGCAGCTGGTTGTCCGCATCGATCTGCTGAGGCTGGGATGAATCCAGTCCGTTGATCTCGTACTTGTTCTGGCTGGTTGTGGTGATCTGTCCAACTTCGTCAAGGTTGACGTTCCAGCTGACTATCAGTGCGAGAAGAAGTCCGCATGCGAATACCAGCATGGCGTCGGCCATATTGGCCACACCCTCCATGGGGTTGATCTCCTCGGGTTTTTTCACCGTCCTGAGGCGGCCTTTTGTTCTGGAATTTTTAAGTTTCATGCTTCCACCTCCTACTGACCTTCCGGTCTGTTAAAGGGCTGACGAGGCTGCTGACCGGCTTTTCTCTGTGCTTCAAGCATTGCCTGTTCCGCTGCCCTTACTTCCTCCTGGAAGGATCTCTGGACCATGGTGTGCTCCATCTTTGAATTGGGATGCGGGTTATGAGGCTGAGTCTGGGTCTGTCTCGTCATTCCCTGAGGATCGATATTAGTCGAGTGCGGCTGTACCGGCTGAGTCAGCGTCTCTCTTCTGGGGCTGACCTGCTGAGGTCTCACCTGCTGGGGCGCTGCCTGCTGAGGTGCCTGAGGTCTTACCTGCTGAGGAGCTCCTCCCACCAGTTCATTGATATCGCTGACAACATCCTCAGCTCTGAGTTCCTGAGCCACGTTGTCTATGTTGAGCATTTCAGGTGTGCCGGGTCTTGCTGCCGGCTGAGGCTGTACAGGTCTCGGAGCCTGAGCCTGTGGCTGAACAGGTCTTGCCGCAGGATTCTGAGGCTGGATGTTCTGACCGGGTCTTTGCATCTGAGGCTGTGCTCCCGGCTGTGGTGCTCCCGGCTGTGGCTGTGGTCTTGCGGGAGCCTGAGCCGCTTCAGGCTGAGGCTGTGCCGCTGCTTTCTGATCAGTTTTCATATCCACTGCCGTTGCCTTTGAACCGGGAAGCTTGAATCTTCCCTTCTTCTTACCCTCTTCTTCGGGCTTGTCTGCGGCAGCTTCTTCTTTGACCGGTGCATCAAGATCAAGGGGAACGCTGTGGTTCATCTGGAATCCGGCAGCCTCTCTTTCCTGGCTCTGTACATCGAGAATGGTTTCCATTACCGTCTCAAGTCCGGTCATGTATTCTTCATACCAGTTCTTACGTATTCCTGAAATCACGAATGAAATGGCACCGCTTATAAGACCGGCAACGGTCGTGTCAAAAGCTATATGAAGTGAACTGGAAAGTGTGCTGATATCGCCCTGTCCAAGTGCGATGAGTCCGGGTCCCAGAGGGATTAGGGTTCCCATCAGTCCGAACATGGGAGCTACTCTTGCAACCAGATCCGTGATCTTGACGATCCTGTTATACCTTATGTCCTCATCGGCAATGAGTTGCCGCGCCAGCGCCTCCCTTGTGTCGTCGCTGTAACTGGTACGATTGATCAACTCTCTCGCGGATTCCTTCTGGCGATTGAGCAGGCCGCTTGTTTCGATGGCTTCCTTCATCTCCGTGGAATTCTTGCCCTGCAGCTGATCCACCAGTCCCGGGATGTTCATCTTAAGAGATTTTCTCTCCGTGAATATCTCTGCGATGAAGCTTCCCAGCATGAGGATCGTAAGCAAAATCAACAGAATCAATATGATGATCGTTGGTATCTGTAAGGATCTGCTTACAACGCTCAGTATTTCTTTTACGATATCAGACATTTGTGTTTTCCTCCTGTGGTGCTTTGTTTATTCTTAACTCCTCCGAATTCTATTCTTCAGAATTTGTCACTTGTTCAACAGCCTCCGTAGCTGTATCCAACTTGAATCTCCTTATCCTTCCAACTGCGCCGGCTCCCGCTGCCTCGGCTGCCACCGCCGCCGATCCAGCCGCCGGTCCAAACTGCAGAGGCGGAGTCTCAACGTCCATGGCATCCGTGTAATCCGTGGATTCTGTTCCGTCCATAGGCTCCGTCATCGTCCCATCCATGGGATCCGTCTGAGGCTCATCCTCGATCTTCTCTCCCAGGTAAACCTCCTTGACCGTTATGGTCCTGTCCGGCGCATATGTCACATTGGGCACCGTGGTACCTGTTGTTGGTGAGGAAGAGGCATTGCTGGGCCTGTTGATGCGGAAGTTGCTACCCGTACGGCCGGTATAGCTTCTGGAGCCGGAGGTGGAATCCCTTGTGTTATCTATTGTCTTTGTGATCTTGTTATCATACCCTTTGATCTGAACAGTTATTTCACTTTCTTTGCGTCCTATGCTGTAACCTTCAAGTTTATAGTCTGTAGTTGTCTTCCCGTTAGCTTTGACTTCTATCTTTTTCCTTACATCATCATCCTTGTCTGTCTTTTTGAGCTCTTTTCCTCTTTTCACTCGAATACTGACTTTATTGTTGTCGATGATTTTCTTGTCATCCTCTTTAGGATCTTTTTTTATCTCAAATGTTCTTTTTGTGCTTCCACTATACTCGCCTATTCCCTCAAATGTCATCGTACATGTTCCTACATTTGTACGATTTGCATAACTCACTTTATAATCCGTGCCTTCCTTGAGGTCTACCCCGTTAAGGGTAACTTTGATATTTTGTTTCTGTTGTTTTCCGTTATATGTTTTGTCAGTTATTCCGCTTATAGTAGCTTTTTTAATGTCCTTTCTGGCCTTACTCGTTGTCGCTTTAACACTATTTATAGTTACGAAATCTGATTTTCCAGTAATAGTGGTCGAGGTATTGTCTTTGCCGTTAATTGTTACTTCAAAGCTATCACTTTCTTTATTTGTGGTAAGCGTTGTTTTATTATTACTAGTGAAAACAGCTCCATTATTTACGCTCCAATTAATACTTAGCAGTTCATTCTTGATGCTATTATAGGTATTACTATTCTTCAAAAAACCATCTATCGTCCAATTGTACGAGACTTTGACTTTCTGCCCTTTTTCTACACTTGTCTTGTTTATACTCGAACTGCATTTGATTGGATTCGTGCTTGTTTCAGCTTCTATCGTATCTATCTCCTCCAACTGATCAAGTTGAGTCTCTCCCTTAGTGCATTTTCTGAATAAATAATTATTCAGATCAATAGTAGACGGAAGAGTTCCTTCTACAACTTCAGCATCTGTAATAATAAAATCAGTACCTAATGCGTTAGTATCCTTTGCTCCTGCATCTTCAAAAATGCTCTTAAAAGTCTTTCCCTTGAGTTCTACTACAGCACCTTCTGCCCCCTCTTCTCCTGGAACAGTAATTCTATGCGATGATCCGTCTGTTCCTGACACCTTAAAAGAGGATCGCTCAACAGTTTTATT
>CADBRY010000101.1 GCA_902797195.1 uncultured Eubacteriales bacterium | reverse complement strand
CTCCCGTTGTTTTATATGAAAATAGTATAGCACAGAAAGAGATTCGAACAATTCAAACAATTATTTTGGATATTATTGCCAAACCGATTACAAGAGGTGTATAATGATATGCAATCATTTATACCAATTAATTTGAAGGGGATACATAGTTACAGTTCTGTAGTTAAAAGGAGGTGCTGGCTATGAAGAAAAAATCAAAGATTCTTCTCGCACTGGTGACAGTTCTCCTGATGATCGGCACTCTGACCGGTTGTCAAAACGTGATGGAGAAATCATTCGCGGGAGAGCTTGTGGATGCACAGGGAGATAGACTGGTTGTCAGAGGCGAGACGGCTACCATGCTGTTCTCAACATCCGACAAGACCGCCTATGAGCTTGGAGAAGAAAGCAAGCTGACCATAGGAGACGAGATCCAGATCGAGTATACGGAAAAAGGCGGCAGATTTATAGCCGACAAGGTGGAACTCAAGGAGCACAAAAAACAGCTCCAGGTGCTGGCGGGAGAAGCGACGGACATCAATAAAAAATCCATAACCGTCAAAACCGAGACGCTGACGGTGACCTTTGACCGCAACGACGATACGGCTGTGGAAGGCAATCTGACCAAGGGTGACTATGTTGCCGTAACTTATGATGGTGATCTCAGTGAACAGCCCATAGCGATCAGTATCGTTGTTCTGGAAGACAGGGACGAAGCTACTCTTGTTACCGTCTACGGTACGGTATCGGAAGTGACCAGAGACAGCGTTATGGTAAGTCTTGATTCTGCGGATGCACACAGATTCAAGCTCACCGAGGATACTATAATCGGCGGTGACGCCACATCACTCAAGGTGGGTGACAGAGTCAAGATGGTCTACACAGGCGACCTTGACAGGGATCCTGTAGCCAGGTCCATCCAGATCACAAGAAAGAATACACAACAGTATTATGTTCTTGACGGCTGGATCTCCAATATTTCATCAAAGACCATAAATGTTGACACCACCAAGAATTCCTACAGATTCAAAGTCAACGGACAGACTGAGCTTAGAAACAAGGATTATTTCAAGAAGGGCCACATGGTCACGGTAACATATGACGGAGAACTGGGTAAGGATCCTCAGGCTGTCGTACTGTACTGCCACAAGGATAAGGTTGCCCCTGACGTAACAAAGACTACCACAAAGGCTACTACAAAGGCTACTACAAAGGCTACTACAAAGGCTACTACAAAGGCAACGACTAAGGCTACCACAAAGGCTACCACAAAGGCTACTGAGACAAAGAAGCCAACTCAGAAGCCTACAAAGACGGAACCCACGAAGACCGAGCCCACAAAGACTGAGCCGACAAAGACCGAGCCCACGAAGACTGAGCCTACAAAGACTGAGCCCACTCAGACGGAGACTCAGACCGAGCCTACTCAGACGGAAACTCAGACCGAGCCCACTCAAACGGAGACTCAGACCGAGCCCACTCAGACGGAGACCGAGCCCACTCAGCCTGAGACCAAGCCTACATTCGAGGATCAGCCGGCAGATGAGACCGAGACCATCGTTGATGCCAATGGCGTGATCGTAGGTGGCGACGGTTCAAGCTGCACGATCAAAGTCGACGGGGGAGCTACAATGAGGCTGAGCCTTACCGAGGCATCATATCCCAGCGGATACTTCCCGCAGGCCGGCGATCAGGTCAAGGTGACCTACGATAAGAATGAGATGACACTCAAGAATATCAGCCTGATCTATCGTGCCGCTGAGACACCTGCTCAGTAAGACAGAGATATGATAAAAACAATTCTGTTTGATTTTGACGGGACGATAATGGATACTAACGAGATTATTATCCAGTCCTGGCAGCATACATTCAGAACTCTTCGTGGAGAAGAGGCAAATAGAGATGATATTATTGCAACCTTCGGGGAGACTCTCGATTACAGTATGGAGAACTTCTTCCCGGAGGTTTCTCTTGATGTCTCCCTGCCAATATACAGGAATTTTCAGAGGGAGAACTTCATTAAGAACATTAAGCTCTTTCCCGGGATAAGGGAGCTTTTGGATGAGCTTTACAGCCGTGGATATACAATGTCCATGGTCACTTCAAGGCTCAGATTCACCACGGAACAGGCACTGGAAGAATTTGATCTGGGGAAATACTTCGCATATGTAGTCACCGCAGACGATGTGACCAGACCCAAGCCTGATCCTCAGGCGGTGGATATGGCCCTTGATAAGATCGGCGGAGAAGCGGAAAGTACGATCCTGATAGGTGACACCATCCACGACATTCTCTGCGCAAAGAATGCGGGGGTCACATCAGCCCTTGTAGACTGGTCCATAACCCTTGGGGGCAAGGAACTGGATGACTTTTCACCGGAAGAGGCTCCGGATCACATATTGAGAAAACCCGGGGATCTCCTGAAAATATTATAACGCTACAAAGATAAACGATCATTGGGGCCGATTCCTTCAGCTCTTCGCTGAGAAAGAACCCGGATCACTTCAACGACTACTGCAAATATAAAGAATCCCAGACACCAGCCCGCCAGCACATCTGTAGGATAATGGACTCCCAGATAGATCCTGGTGGGGCCAACAAGAAGCATGGGTATAGCAAGGATAACGGTCAGAACGTCCCTTGCTTTTTTATTTGTAACATATCTTCGGACAAGCCATATGGAAAGGCAATAGAAAAACATGCTGGTGATGGAATGTCCGCTTGGAAATGAGTAGCCGGTCTCCGATACAAGGTGGGCTATTTCAGGTCTTGGACGCTGGATCAGGTGCTTGATAATCTGGTTTATTATCGTTACCCCAAGTGCTCCCGCAGACAGAGGAAGGCCAAATTTGATCCTTGTTGTTGGTATGATCAGAAGAATTATGCAAAGGGCAATGATAAAGACTTTGTCGGCAGTGTGGGTGATTGCCTTTGCAATAAAGGTGAGCCCATCGCTTCTCAACTCGTAGAAGGCGTACCTGATGGGGTCATCAAAAGCCGATGTCTTGTCCATCATTACGCATGCAAGAATAAAGATAAAAAGCCCGGCGGCAAGGATCGCCGCTGCCCGTCTGATAAGTGTGGTATCCATGCTTCAATTGTAGTATATCGGGGGCTGGAATTCAAAGGGAAAAGGAATGAAAAAAGGAGCGGTAGTATACCGCTCCTTTTGGATTTGTCAATTGGCTTAGAATCTCTTGTATTCGTCACCGAACATGAGATACTCAATCTCTTCAGCAGGAGTCTTACCGTTCTTACCCATCTTGTTGACGAAGAACAGGATAACACCCAGGATGATCCAGCCGCCGACCAGACCCCACTCAATTGTTGTAAGAGGAGCAGGGCTTCCGAGTCCGGGCAGATACAGCCACAGGAAGAAGAGTGCTACCAGCATAGCCATGATACCGACAAATGTACCGGCCTTGGTGTAGAAAGGTCTCTCCAGTTCAGGCTCTTTTCTTCTCAGGAAGAAGAAGGACATTGATACCATGAAGTATGCTACAACTGTACCGAATGCAGCTGCGTCTACCAGCCAAACAAGAGCGCTTCTTCCGAGGAGCGGTGACAGGCAGGTGAATACACCAACGAGTACAACAGCACCAACGGGGGAACCATACTGAGGATGTACCTTTGAGAACAGCTCAGGCAGCATCTTGGCTCTTGCCATTGAGAAGATAACTCTGGATGCACCAACAACGAATCCGTTCCAGGAAGTCAGGATACCGCACATTGCAGCGATGATCATGATCTTACCGAAGATCGGGTTGTTCATTGCATATGCGAAGCAGTTTGCTACAGGAACTGCAGTGTCATCACTTACGAATCCATCAAGTACAGCACCCGGAGTTGAGATTGCAACTGCGAAGATCATCAGGCAGTACCAGAATGCTGCCATGCAGATCGAGATGATCAGAACTTTAGCGATTTTGCTGAGAGGAATGTTCATTTCCTCAGCAGCCTGCGGGATAACATCGAAACCTACGAACATAGCAGGTACAGCAAGCATAACTGCTACGAAACCTTTACCGTCTGTGAACAGAGGCATGAAGTTGTCGATAGAACCTGTTGCGGTTCCGCAGATCGCGAATGAAATACCACCGATAGCCATAGCAACTGTTGCAACAGTCTGGAATACAGCTGATGCCTTAGCACCTCTGTAGTTGATGACTGTCATAACGACAGCACCGATGATAGAAATCAGAAGGAATGTTGTTGTAACATTTGATTCCTGAATAGTCCAAAGTGTTGCGCCCTGAGGCAGAACTCCTGCGAACAGGAACTCGAGTGCACGTGCGAGTGCAGGTCCTTCCCATGCAGCAACACCCAGGTATGCCAGGGTGATCATCCAGCCTGTGAACCAGGATGCATTGTAACCCATAGCACGATAAGCAAATACCAGCTCACCACCGGAAAGCGGCAGTGCCGGAGTCAGCTCAGCATAAGTCAGTCCTACGAAGATAGCCATGACGCCACCGAATCCGAATGCGATCATAGCGCCAATCGATCCACCATTGCCTACCCATGATCCGGCGAGCATGATCCAGCCCCAACCGATCATGGTACCGAAGGCCAATGCTAAAACGTCCTTCATATTAAGAGAACGTTGTAGCTCTTGTCTTCCTCCACTGTTTTCCATACTACTTCTCCTTTTTTCATAACAGATTGTGATAAATATAACTTTTTACCGTTTAAGTATACGATAAAAGTTGTGCATTTACAAATGATTTTTTGTGATATCATATATGTAGAAACCTTCAAATTTGAATGAATTTTCACACTTTTCTGTATAAGTGAGGGGCGCCGGTGACTGCTCTCGGCGGGAGACCCCGGTGACGGCCCCTGATGACAGACTAACTATAAGGAGATGACCTGTTGTGAATAAAAACGAGATTTCAAAAGGAATGAGTCAGGATGAAATGGCATATGAACGGACAGAAATGTCCAGTGAGCGTACCGCAATGGCTCATGAACGGACATCCATGGCCCAGGAGCGCACATCCATGGCTCAGGAAAGAACCTATATGGCTCTGGAGAGGACAGCACTTGCCAACTCCCAGACTCTGCTTTCCTATCTTCGCACAGCCATAGGCGCCCTTGCCGCGGGGATCGGAATGTTTGAATTCGTGAACAACGAAACAATAATCACACTTGGCTTCATTATTATGCTCCTGTCTCCGGTGATCGCCGGCATAGGACTCATCCACTATACCCTCGTGCGCAAACAGCTCAAGGAAATAGATGCAGCCGATCCAAACTCCAAGTAGCGCGGACCGCCCTGCCAGTGTAAAAAGTTTTTTTCAGAAGAGATATTGACACAAATCAGTTGCTTTTACATGAGGAAATGGCTGATTTTCAGGCTCAAAGTGTAAACGGCGAGGATAGAGGGGCGAGTTGACATCGAAATGAGGGATTTCTGTGTCAACAATCGATTCTGAGAATGGAATTTACACCCAAGCGCGTTTTTTTGCCATATTTTACCAAAAAATAAGCTGTTTTGATAGGGCAAAATGTCAAATGGCTCTGTTAAAAGAGGATTTTACACTTTAGAGGCCAACTGAACTGGATTCACAGCTGCTTAGAATGCCGCGGACCCGAATTTACCGTATGGATCTGATGATGCCTTTTGGATCTTTGGCCACCATGATGACAGTCCAGATCAACAGACCCAGAGCAACTACGGAAAAACCTAAAAAGGCATCGTTCAGAATTTTGCCGGAGGTGGGAACAAAGAAGTCTGCACCTTCTTCGGCAAAGCCAAATATCGCGTCAACAGTCCACATAATGGATGCACCCCAGAACATCAAACCGAGGGTGCCTATCTTAAGCTCCCTGGCACCTGCCCGAGTGTACCATATGATAGTAGTAATTATTGCTGCAAACAGCGTTATAAGAAGAG
The DNA here is from genome assembly GCA_902797195.1 of uncultured Eubacteriales bacterium. Classification (GTDB taxonomy): domain Bacteria; phylum Bacillota; class Clostridia; order Peptostreptococcales; family Anaerovoracaceae; genus Lentihominibacter. Next base: position 6,077 of record CADBRY010000101.1, on the reverse strand, counting down.
TCATACTAAACCTCCAATAATCCGGGTGGTCACTCGCCGGCTTCCCGGGAGACGGCAGGGTTCCTTTTCTCTATCATGGTCGATATGGCCACCATGCCGCCCCAAGCGGCAGTGATCAAGACCGCCATCAGTACTCCGGCAGTAGCCATCTCGTGGAGCATTTCAGCTCTTGCGACAGGATCGGGCATTGCCGTCAAAAACGGCGGAAAGGGAACGACCTCCCCATGCCAGATATGTTCAAGGCAGAGCAGGGCAGAGCCGCCCCACAGCATGATGTTCAGCCATCTTAGCTTGCGGGCGATTTTATTTCTCATGCCACCCGTGTTTGTCGACGCGTCTGCTACGGCCGCCGTTGCACCGTGGGCCTCCGACAGGTCAGCCGTGCTGTCAGCTGTGCCGGTCGCTGCGCTGTTAGCCGGCAGCTTCGTTGCCTTTGCAGGGCGGTTACTCGAATCAAGCACCTTCTCTATAACCGTTGTTACGACTGCCTCTGCGGCAGGAACTAAAAAACAAGCCATCTTAGATCTCCTTTTTATTATCGCTGCCGTGTAAAGGCAACGTGATTTATTTGCCACCAATTTTATCAAATACATGGCCATATAACAAACTGCAAATTAATTATGGTGAAACCGCAAATTAGGCTTGAAATCCATCAGGGGCTATGGTACATTCTAAGTGTGTTAAAAAAATAACAAAATTCCCAACAAGGACCAACAAGGATCAGGAGAGCCCGGAGGTAGGATATGGTTTCCTTTGATACGAACGTTCAGCAGCTGAAATACAAGGTTTTGAGAGAACTGGCCAGACATACCTGGAACCAGAGCGACCCTTTCATGGTGTTCAATGAGATCGCCAATACCATAGTTAAAAAAGGGGAACCCACAATGAGCTGCTGCATATACAAAGACAGAGCCATCGTGGCGGAGAGAATGAGAAAAGCTCTGGGTGGAACCAAGGAAGATCCCAACGTGATCCAGATCATAGACATCGCCTGCGACGAGTGCCCTGAAGCGGGGTATGTGGTAACGGACCTTTGCAGAGGATGCCTGGCCCACAGCTGCAGCGAGGTGTGCCCAAAGGGTGCGGTGGAATTCGATGACAAGCAAAGGGCTCACATAGACAAGACCAAGTGCGTCGAGTGCGGCAGATGTTACAACGTGTGCCCCTATGATGCCATTGCGAATCTCAAGAGACCATGCGAGCGGGCCTGCAAGGTGGAAGCCATCCGCCAGCTTCAGGGAGAGATGTCCATCGATCCCGATAAATGTATGAGGTGCGGCGAGTGTGTGTACAAATGTCCCTTTGGAGCCACGCTGGATGTGTCAAGCATAACGGATATTATCAGATTGATCATCGCCGGAGAGGGAGGGACGAAGTATAAGATCCACGCCATCGTTGCCCCGGCTATCGCAGGGCAGTTCAAGTACGCAAGCACCGGTCAGATAGTCAGCGCCATGAGGGAATTGGGATTCGACTATGTTGAGGAGACGGCGGTAGGCGCGGACATGGTGGCCTGGGGCGAGGCCGAGGAGCTCAAGGAAAAAGGTTTTCTGACTTCCTCGTGCTGTCCGGCTTTCGTGACCTATGTGAAGAACAATTTCCCCGAGCTGAAAGACAATATTTCCTCCAGCCACTCTCCCATGATAACTCTTGCAAAGGCGATAAAAAACGAGGATCCGGAATGCAAGGTGGTGTTTGTCGGGCCCTGCACTTCGAAAAAAGGAGAGATAAGGAAGCCGGAGGTTTCAGGCTATGTTGATTACGTCATGACTTTTGAGGAGCTGCAGGCTTTGATCGACAGCAGGGACATCGATGTGCCTTCCCTCGAGGAGTCGGAGTTTTCTCAGGTGGTGTGCCGGGCTCCCTTGCATAAGGCAGGAACATCAGATGCAAAGGCAACGGATGTCCAAGAAGCCGATGCAAAGACAACTGACGACGAGGCAAAAGTACACCTCAAAGCCTCCGGCTACGGGCGCAAGTTCGCAAGAACAGGAGGGGTATCCGAGGCTGTGGCCAGGGTGATAGAAGAGCGTGGATACGAGGATCTTGAATTCAATCCGATAGTGTGCGACGGGGTGGATAAATGCAGGTCGGCCCTTATGAGAGCCAAGAAGGGTGTTCTTCCCAACAACTTTATCGAAGGGATGATATGCGAAGGCGGATGCGTGGGAGGTGCCGCCTGCGTGACTCATGGACCTGCCGACATAGCGGCGGTAGACGCATTTGGCGACACCTCGGATAAGAAATCAATCAAAACTTTTTGAGCTTTCCAATTTCCTCAGCCCAGATCCCCCAGGCTTCGGTGATGATTTTTCTCCCTGCGTACATTGATGCAAGAGAATCATCCAGAGGGGGAGCGATCTCCACAACGTCGAAGCCGATGATGTTAAGCTCTCTGAAGAGCCTTTGGATCAGGGTCATGGCCATTCTTGATGTAAGGCCGCCAAACTGGGGCGTCCCGGTTCCTGCCGCATAGGCGGGATCCAGGGCATCTATATCAAAGGTGAGATAGACCTTGTTGAATCCTTTCATTTTTTCAATGCAGTCATCTGCGACGGCTTCGATACCTTCTTTGTGGCAGTCAAAAGCTGTCTTTACCTGTATGTTTTTTCCTCTTGTAAATTCGAATTCGTCCGGCTCTATGGATCTGATACCTATGAAATAAAGGTTTTTCTCCGACTGGATATTTGAAAGTTCCAGGGCTCTCTGTTCCGTGGAGCCGTGGGAAAGTGGATCTCCTTCAAGTTCAAGGCTGAGGTCCATGTGGGCGTCGATGTGGATTATGCCAAAGGGTTCGTCAAGGGCCGCGTTTATACCTCGCTCCACGGGGATGGTGACCGAGTGGTCGCCGCCGACCATTGTGAAGCGGACTCCATCCCGCACAAGTGATTCAACGTAATCCTGGACTTCAGCAAAAATCTCATCTCTGTCTTCGCTATCAAAATTGCCGCCGTCAAGGACCGTAAAATCATCGAAGTAATCCAGTCTCTCAGTGCAGGGTGTGGCGTGATCCGTGTTTGCTCTTAGAAGGTCGGGTGCTTCGGAAGCTCCGCCTCTGTAGCTGACTCCCCCGTCGTAGGGAATACCGAAAATGACAGCATCCACCTCCGTTGCCTTTGCATCGGGCTTGTTAAGACCAAACCAGGTTCCGGCTTTGAGAGCGTGTTCGTTTAACTTCTTCATACTGCGGTCCTCCTTGTTTAAGCAGTTGTCATTAAGTTAGATTCTCTGATTTTTATTCTATATCAGGAACTTTCCCCCGTCCACGCCGGCTTTCTAGTGTAAAAAAGTTTTCTTAAGGGCGCCGTTGACATTTTGCGCCTCTGAAAACCCTGAAAACAGCCTGTTTTGAGGACATTTTTAGGCTCAAAATGTAAACGACAAATTATACTCATCTCGTTGACACTGTTTTTGCTGTTTTTTATGTCAATGCCACAAGATAAAAAAATCATTTACACTTTGGAGGGTAAAATCCCCTTCCAGAGCATGGAAAGGCAACGTTTCTGTGTCAACAAGCATCTTAAAAGCAAATGTTTGCACCGGAACAGCGGTGAGGCGGCCGAGCCGGGCCACGAAAAACCCCGGCGCATTCACACCGGGGTTTTCGCGTGTTTCATTAATATTTTGAATGAGTGTATGTTTGGACGTTCTGTGATCGGCCTACTGTTGTTCTCCACTCTGGTCGGTGCTGTGACAAAGATGGAAATTCTCAAGGTCCTTAGTGCCGGAACATGAACCGGAGTAGGGACAGCCTATACAGGCCTTGCCTTTTTTCTTCTCTTTGTATATGTACCTTACAGCCAGATATACTGCTGTAATGATTGCCAGAGTTGCGATAACGGTTGCCAACATCTCAGTTCCTTTCTGCGAGTCTGTTCGACGTGCGTGCGAGCGAGTATGTTCAACGTGCGCGCGAGCGAGTCTGTTCGACGTGCGCGCCTGCAAGTGTGTTTCTGCGCGCCTGCGCCCATAGTATACTACGCTGCTGCGCCTTGTGCCACTTCGTCTTTGTGCAGACGATACTGCTCATCGAAGTGAGCTCTCGTTCTCCTGCCGATGAGGATCACTGCTGCCACCATGAGGATGACCGCGATGAGTCCGGGAACGAAACCTGCTGCCAGGTGTCCTTCTGTTACAAGGGTTCCAACCTGATTGATCAGGAATGCGACGGTGTATCCGGTTCCCAGCTGGAGTCCGATTGCGCCCCAGAGCCATGCCTTGCTCTTCATCTCGGAGTTCATAGCTCCGATAGCTGCGAAGCAGGGAGGCGTGTAGAGATTGAAGAAGAGGTATGCCAGAGCCGTTACGGAAGTGAGTCCCATAGCTACGGCTACGTTGTTTGCTCCTCCGGTCATCTCAAGTTCGTCAACGTCGATGAATGCGGTAAGGCCGTATACTACCGCCAGAGTACCAACGACATTTTCCTTGGCGATGAAGCCTGTGATAGCTGCCGCCGCAAGCTGCCATACTCCAAATCCCAGAGGGATAAGAAGGAGTGCGAAAGGCGATGCGATGGATGCCAGGATCGATGTGTCCTCAGCACCTTCCTCAACTACCTGGAAGCTCCAGTTGAATGTCTGCATTATCTGAACTACTGTATTGCATACAAGAATGATGGTTGCGGCTTTGATGATGTAAGCCTTGGCACGTTCCATCATGGATTTGAATGCGAACTTGATGCTGGGTGCCTTCCACTTGGGCAGCTCCATGATGAAGAAGGATTTTCTGTACTTGTATCCGGTGATCCACTTGATCAGCAGAGCGCCCAGGAAGATCAGAAGCAGTCCAAGGAAATAACTCAGGGTGCTTACCCAGCCGGCTCCGGCGAAGAATGCTCCTGCGAAGAGGGCAATGACCGGGATCTTTGCGCCGCAGGGGATGAAGGTTGTGAGCATGGAAGTGGCTCTTCTTTCTCTTTCATCTCTTATGGTACGGCAGGCCATGATCGCCGGTATGCCGCAGCCTGTTCCAATAACAACAGGAATGACGGATTTGCCGGAAAGACCAACTCTCTTGAAGATCGGATCCATTACCGCACTTACACGGGCCATATAACCGCAGTCTTCAAGGAGTGCGATCAGGAAGTACATGACCATAACAAGGGGAAGGAATCCCACAACGGCTCCCACGCCTCCTACGATACCGTCGGCAAGGAGAGCGGATAAAATCGCCGGGCTGTTTTCAAGTCTTCCTGCGACCCATCCCTGGAATGCCTCGATCCATCCTACGAGCCAGTCGGCAACGAGGGGTCCAAGCCATGCCTGAGATATCCAGAATACCAGATACATGATTCCGGCAAAGATGAGTATGCCGGCAACGGGATTTGTCAAAACGGCGTCGGCCTTATCGGATCCTCTGGTCTCCGATGACAGGGTCTTTCTGGTTTCAACGCCGGAAACTATTTCGTTTACAAAGCTGTAGCGCTTTCTGTCTTCTGCGTCTACGGCGGATTTGTCATTCAGGTCGATGTCCGCCTGCACATAGGGGGCTGACTGTTTGCCGCCCGTAAGAGATATTGCCTTTGCAATAACTTCTCTGAGCCCTTTGCCTTCCGTGGAAGTTGTTTCGAACACAGGGCATCCGAGTTTATCGGAAAGCTTTTGTACATCTATACTTGTGCCTTCCTTGCTGTTGATGTCGGCCTTGTTCAGTGCGACTACAACAGGGATACCGAGCTCCAGAAGCTGGGTGGTGAAGAAGAGGGATCTGCTCAGGTTGGTGGCATCCACGATGTTGATGATGGCATCGGGATTTGAAGTGCGCACGTACTCGCTGGTGATACCTTCTTCAGGTGTAAAGGGGGACATGGAGTAGGCTCCGGGCAGGTCAACTGCGATGACTTCCTTTCCTCCTGCGAATTCCTCCTTGATGTTGAACTCTTTGGTTCCTACTGTAACACCGCCCCAGTTGCCTATTTTTTCGCTTCGGCCTGTAAGGGCGTTGTACATGGTGGTTTTGCCGCTATTGGGATTTCCGGCAAATGCAATTCTCATAATACTTTCCTCCTATACCATGATAGCCTCGGACAATTGCTTGTCCAGGTTATATCTACTGTCTTTGATAGCTACTATGCAGCT
>CADBRY010000100.1 GCA_902797195.1 uncultured Eubacteriales bacterium | reverse complement strand
GCAGTAATCGTAGTCTGCATCGGGACTGCTTTTGTGGTGACGGGATGCGGTCAGGATCCCGTTCCCGCCGAAGAAAACACCCAGCCTTCGCTGGAAGAGACCACCCTTCCTCCACAGACCACCATGGAGCCGTCAACGAACGAGGAAACAAGGGCTGCATCAACGGGGCAGAGCATCATGGATGAGGGACAGGTGCTGGAGATCGCACTTAAGGATGCGGGAAAGACTGAAACGGAAGTGGGCTATCCGAATATAGATCTGAAGACGAAAGATGGAAGACAGGTCTATGAGGTCAGGTTCAATCAGAACACCACCTTTTGGGAGTATGAGATAGATGCCAAGACCGGAGCCGTCCTCAGCAAAAGCGTGGATAAGGAAACCCAAGTCGACTGACAGCGTTTGGCAGCGTCAACCTCGTCATTCGAAATACTGCAACCTCGTCGGCGGCTTGTGCAAGGGGGGTTGTGTAAAAGTTTTGTGTAAAAACTGGCTCATTGAATTTTTTTATTCAAAAAGTCCGGCTTAAGCAACGTTTTTTCTGACTTTATGTAAACCTTTTTGCATGGAAAGGCAACGCATGGCTTGGAATTACACAAAAGTCCAGGTGTTTTGTGTAATCCGAAAAGGTGTTTTTATAAAAATGCAAAAAATGACATTTTATGGTAATTATCAAGGGCGAATTTCACCGGTTTTTGAAAACCGGATGAGCTTACGGTCTGAAATTACACAAATCGTTCTGTTTCTCTGACCATATACAGGCAGCTTAGTTACATTATCTTGCCGCAGGATCCGGATGAAAAAAATATAAAGCTTTGTGTTGACTTTGGAAAAAAAAGAGATTATTATAATGCCAATTAAAGAACTAAACCGATGACGGGGGAGTAAAACTGAGAGGCGGTTTAAGAGAGAGTCCGGGATGGTGTGATCCGGATGAATGCGCGTCAGTAAATGGGCCCCGGAGGGCGAGGTGAAAGGCAGGAAACCTGAAGGATATGAAAATCAGGAGATCGCCGATTAGCTGAGACGTGACGCCGGCGTTACGGGCGGGGAGTGTGATGGCACTCTGCAGAGTGGATGCAGCAATGCATCAAACAAGGTGGTACCGCAGGTTAAGAGCTTGTCCTTGTGTTGGGGCAAGCTTTTTATTATTTGCAGTCTCCAGTCTGCAGGGGCTCCTAAACAGTTTTTATTTAGGAAAGGAGTCAGAAAAATGACGAAAAAACAGGAAATCCCTTACAAGATCTATCTCACCGAGGAAGAGATGCCAAAGTACTATTACAATGTCCGGGCCGACATGAAAACGAAGCCGGCGCCTCTTCTCAATCCGGAGACGCTGGAACCCATGACGGCGGAAGAGCTCAGTCAGGTGTTCTGCGAGGAGCTGGTCAAACAGGAACTCAATGACACAGACCGTGAGATCGAGATCCCTGAAGAAATCAGAAACTTCTATCGTATGTATCGTCCTTCGCCTCTTGTGAGAGCCTATTGTCTGGAGGAGAAACTGGACACTCCGGCGAACATCTACTACAAGTACGAGGGAGGAAACACCAGCGGAAGCCACAAGCTCAATTCGGCTATAGCTCAGGCATATTACGCCAAGAAGCAGGGCCTGGAAGGTGTGACCACGGAAACGGGAGCAGGCCAGTGGGGTACGGCTCTTTCCATGGCATGTTCATACTTCGACCTGAAGTGCGAAGTGTACATGGTAAAGGTATCATATGAGCAAAAACCTTTCAGAAGAGATGTTATGCGCACCTACGGAGCCAAGGTAACACCTTCGCCATCGGATACGACCCGGATAGGCAGAAAGATCCTGGAGGAACACCCGGGAACCACGGGAAGCCTTGGATGCGCCATATCCGAAGCTGTGGAATCAGCCGTATCAAGGGACGGATACAGATACGTTCTGGGAAGCGTACTCAATCAGGTCCTTCTCCATCAGTCAATAATCGGCGAGGAAACGAAGACCGCTCTGGACAAATACGGAATCAAGCCTGACATGATAATCGGATGCTGCGGCGGAGGATCCAACTTCGGAGGACTTATTTCCACCTTCATGGGAGAAAAGATCAGGGGAGAAAGCGACGTGGAGATCGTAGGAGTTGAACCCGCATCCTGCCCGAGCTTAAGCAGAGGAAAGTACGCTTACGACTTCTGTGACACGGGAAGAGTGTGCCCCCTGGCCAAGATGTATACTCTTGGCAGCGGATTCATTCCATCGCCAAACCATGCGGGAGGCCTGAGATATCACGGCATGAGCCCGATCGTATCCCAGCTTTACGATGACGGACTTATTCAGGTTCGTTCGGTGGAACAGAGCGAAGTGTTCAAGGCAGCCATTGAATTTGCAAGAGTGGAAGGCATACTGCCGGCTCCCGAAAGCTCACATGCCATAAAGGTGGCCATAGACGAAGCCATGAAGTGCAAAGAGACGGGAGAAGAAAAGAACATAGTCATCGGACTTACGGGAACGGGCTATTTCGATATGTTCGCTTATCAGAAATACCTGGATGGAGAAATGAGCGACTATGTGCCTACGGATGAAGAGCTGCAGACGGGATTTGCGGGACTTCCTCAGGTAAACCTGTAAGACTTCCTCAGGTAAACCTGTAAGCCAACCGCTATGAAAATCGCTCCAATAATGTTATACTGTTCTCCGGAACAAATCCGTAAGGAAAATCAATGATGAATTTTGTAACAGAGGAGTGCGATGGCGAGACGATTTAATCTGGATCCCACATTTATACTGATAATAGTGCTGTTAGCCGGAAGATCGCTGAGGGAGGGGGCCTTCACAGATCCAAAGACCTGGATAATGGAGAAGATAATAATCATCCCGGCGATCTTCATCGGTCTTACGTTCCACGAATTTGCACACGCTTATGTGGCATATAGATTGGGAGACAGGACACCGAAGCTTCAGGGAAGAGTTACCTTGAATCCCATGGCCCACATCGATCTTGTAGGCATACTGTGTCTCTTTTTTGTGGGATTCGGATGGGGCAAGCCGGTGCAGATAGACCCCTGGGCCTTCAAACACCGCAGAAGAGACGAGCTTCTGGTAGCCGTTGCCGGAGTTGCGATGAACTTCCTGATTGCCTTTGTATTCGCATTCATCGTTAAGGGAATAATCACGGCAACGGGCTCGGGATGGGCAGCCTCCGGATTTGGAGAGTCCATATATCTGATGCTGTTCTATGTCATATACATAAACATAGTGCTGATGATATTCAATCTCATACCGGTCCCGCCTCTTGACGGATTCAACATCATAGCACAGGTGTTCAACATCGGACAGACAGATCTGTACTGGAAGATATACAATTACGGAAGTTGGATACTGATAGCCATAGTGGTATTCGGGATATCCGGGATGATAATATCCCCCTGTGTAAGACTCGTGTATAACTTCATAGCCCTTGTTACAGGTCTGCCATCAATGTAAGGAGCGATAGGGGATGAGAGACTATCTTGAAAAACTGAATGAGAAACAGCTTGAAGCGGCCGTTCATACAGAGGG
>CADBRY010000099.1 GCA_902797195.1 uncultured Eubacteriales bacterium | reverse complement strand
TTGCATTGAAGATGATCCCAAAAATTGCAGATACCAGCTCCCGTCAATACGAGGGCTTCTTATCCCTGCCCCCGTGAATGGTAACCATCTACAACCTGCTGGCTTGAGCCGGAAGCGCGTCACTTGTTTTTTCCCCGGTTGCCGTGCTAAAATATGGCGAGATTGGAGCGTCGCGGATGAGATCTATAATCAAAAGGTACAAAATAAATGATGAGGGGATCGATTCGATTTCCCGTGAACTTGAAGCCTATCTGGAGCGCATAGGAATCGCGCTGCGAAACAGGCTCAGGATAAGATTGTCCTACGAGGAGTCGCTCCTTCGAATGAGGGACAGGTTTGGTGAGGAAACAGAGGTGATCCTGACCCTGGGAAAATGGGGCAGGAGACCATTCATCGAGTTGTCCCATTATGGGGAACAGTTCAATCCACTCAGCAAGAGGGAGGTCAGTATGGAGGACTGGAGCGGCAGCCTCCTAACATCAGTCGGCCTTTACCCCCAGTACGGATTCAGCAAGGGCCGCAACAGTCTCAGATTAAATCTTCCCGGCCGGGTGCTCAACCCCGCTCTCAAAGTTCTGATAGGCGTTGCCATAGGAACGGTCTTCGGGCTTCTTCTGATAAATATCCTCAGTCCTGCGGGACAGGAGAAACTTATAAATGTTGCTCTGGAACCGCTGTATCACCTCTGGGTAAGGATACTGTCCGTCCTGTCGGGACCGGTGATATTCCTTATGGTCATGACCACAGTTCTCAATACGGGAAACATAGAAGAAGAGGGCGGAAGCAGCAGAAAGGTGGTAGCCCGCTACTTCATGTTCAGTATCCTGATGGCCATGATAACTATCGTCCTGTGCCTGGTGCTTTCTCCTGACGTCAGGATCACCTTGGACAAGCTCGGCATCAACATGGGCAAGGCCCTGGATTATATATTCCATATCGTCCCGAAAGACGCATTCACTCCGTTGATAGAAGCCAACACCCCGCAGATCCTGCTGATGGCTTTTGTGCTTGGAAACGGCATGGTCATAATCGGCTCACGGGCAGAGGGTCTTGTAAGTCTTGTCAGACAGATCAATGAAGTCGGCCTTCTGATGATACGCTGGATCGGAGAATGTGTGCCCTACATAACCGCAGGGCTGGTGTGCTATGAGATAATCATCAAGGAAACGGGTCTGCTTATGGATCTGTGGCGGGTGATCGCAATGGCTTTTCTCCTGTCGACCGCCGTCCTGCTGGTAATACTGGCATATGTATCCAGAAAAAAAGGAACAGGTATGGGAGTCCTGCTCAGCAAACTCTGGCCCCACTTCGCCAAAGCTGTTAAGACCGGTGGGCTGGACAAAGGATACGGCGAGATGGAGGAGAGCACTTCCAGACTCCTGGGCATAGAGAAACACTTTGCGGAAACCAGTCTGCTCCAGGGGATTATCCTGTTCATGCCGGTCAACGTCCTTGGGACCATGCTCCTTACCATATTCGGAGCGGTACAATTCGGTATTTCCTTATCCGTAGGCTGGCTGCTCACTGCGGGTTTGCTGTCCGTCGTCATGTTCGTTGCCACGCCGCCGGTGCTCGGAGCAAACCTTTTGGCATACATCATGATATTCAGCTTCCTGGATGTTCCCGAAGAGATGCTGATAAGTGCGATGATATTTGAAGTGCTGTTCGGTATATTTGCTTCGGCAGGAAATCAGGCCATGCTTCAGATGGACCTGATCGTGCAGGCCGATAAAATAGGGCTTCTTGATAAGGAGCAGCTTAGAAAGCCTATCAGGAAGCCCTTGATAGATTAGTTTCGTCACACAGGCAGCCTTTGGCTACAGGCAGCCCGCCCGTTCTTTGAAACGCTCCACGGAGTTGATCTTTATTCCGAGAACTTCGGATATGCGGAATTTGGATGCCATCCCGTTGTTTTCCCTGGCGCAGGGCTCTACATGCGCCAGGCCAAGACCAAGATCCGAACGGATATCGGTCATGACCACAACATCGTGCAGTTCTTCCAAAGTTACGTTGAGCTTTCCGGCAACATATTCCTTCGCCTGGTCGATTTTCATTTTCTCGGCGAGCTGCATACGCAATACCAGATCTCCGGCAGTACGTACACCGCCCATACCAGCGCAGACGGCGTGTGTTGCTTCGGCCCCGATGGGGTCTCCGACGCCCACCTACAACCCGTCGACTTTGCCGATCTCGACCAGCGCCTTGTCGGCTCTCGAAAGGGTGTCGCTGGGCATATTCTCAGTCATGGGTGTGCCGCAGACTCCCATACCCACATTGGCGTGAACCGGAATCTCCGCCACCTCTGTACAGGCTCTGATGAAGGTGATCACTCTGGCGATATTCCAAGGGAAGGACTTGCTGCAGTTTGTATTCACAACGGGACCGAATATGCTGGCTCCGGCCTTTTCTGCGAGCTTTACCTGTTTATGAGGATACAGGCCAGCAAGCTTTTCGCCGTCGTATTTCAGCCTACCGTGCATACCCAGAACGAATTCTCCCGCCATGCTCATCTCGACTCCCATGCCGGGAAAACGCTTCGTGATCTCTTCTGTCGCCTTAAGCGCTGCAAGGAAATCCGCATCTCCTGCAGCCCCCGTTGTGTCAAGATTGATTCCGTCAGCTCCTGCTTCGTAGGCCTGCTCAGCCACGAAGACGATGTCTTTTACCGACAGCTCCAGAGCCTCCTCCTGCGCGGCAAGGGCTTCCTTGATCTTTCCGTCGGGAAGGAGTGTGGCCCAGTTGCCCGTGGGTCCGTCAGGCTCGGTGTAAAACCCCAGATCCGGCATCCCCCCAAAGAACAGCGGCATGGTGCTTATGTTGAGAGCCTGCTTAAGAACGCTGGCTTCTCTGTTGGCAACGCCTTTGGAAGTTTTGTAGTTGTAATCCGTGTTGCCGATGTCAACAGAATCGCACCCCAGAACCCGTTCGTAAATCAAAACCTCGGCCTCTTTAGCCACCGGGATCATGCTTTTGACATTGATCTTGTAACCGCCGGAATCGTTGGTAAGAACGATCTGCCGCCCGGGCTCCACCCCGACCACCGTATCGGGCATAGTGATTATATCGTACAGTTTCTCGAAATCCTCATCGGAGAGAGGTGGGATCTTCCCCCTGCTGACGGCATCGGCCATGCCCTCCTCTTGGGAATAACCCTTTTGATGTCCCTGTCTCTTCATATATAATGTAAAGGCAACGGAAGGCGTTGTTATCGATAGGTTATTAATAA
>CADBRY010000098.1 GCA_902797195.1 uncultured Eubacteriales bacterium | reverse complement strand
GGGGCTGGAGTTGGGGACAACATCAGTCAAAAAAATGAGGATCAGCGAAAAAGCTGGTCCTCATTTGATGGGTATAGGAATGTTCATTCTTTTCGGCACGATATACGTCTAGGAAGTCCATGGGTTCACCGCCTTCCCAGCAGGCATAACCGCCGTTGTCATGAACGCTGCCTCAGAGTGACCAAAACTTCCAAACAACAAGGCGTGATAGATAATGAAATAGTCCCAAGACTATAACCATTGTATGTGTATATATGTTAAAATAAATGACTATGGTAGAACATGCATTTGTAAGAATAGAAAAGGACATTAAGGCGGGGAGGATCCCAGGGCTGGTTTTGCTTTGCGGTAAGGAGGACTACCTGACCGATCATTACAGAGAAGTGCTGGTGGAAAAGCTTTCCGACCCGGTGGCCAGACAGCTTGATGTTACTGTGCTCACAAGACAGGGATTTGAGATGGGAGAGCTTGAGGACAATATGGAATCACTTCCCATAATGTCGGAGAAGAAAGTAGTTGTCCTGGATGGCCTTGTAAACAGCAGGGGGCAGATGCCCACAAGGTCTCTGGAGTCCAGCACGACGGAGCGTAAGAGACTGATGGATCTCATAGGAAAGGTTCCCGAAACCTGCGTAATGATAATAACCGCGGACAAGCAGATAACGACCGGCGATCACAGCAAGCAGAGCAGCGGAGCAAGACTTGAACAGCTGAAGAAGGCTGTGACCAAGGCAGGGGGCGTCGTTTACGACTTTGGACCCCTTGAAAAAGATCAGCTGAGAAGTTTTGTGGCAAAGAGGTTCAGAACAGCGGGGAAGAACTGTACAAACGGCGCCCTTAAAAGGATAATCTACGACACGGGCTACGGCGGAAGATACAGCACCTACGACCTTTATGCTCTGGATAACGATTTGAAGAAGATAATAGCCTACGCAGGGGAGAAGGATACCGTCACCGAGGATGATCTTGTGGGAACACTGACCATGATCCCGGAGAACAACATTTTCCATATGCTGGAAGCCATCGGTATGGGAAGGATAGACCAGGCTCTTATAGACCTGAACACCCTTTTCGAGGGCGGCGAGTCGGAGTTTGCAATACTCAGCAACCTTGTGAGGCAGATCGAGATCATGCTCATATCCAGAGAGATGATGGATGAGAACAATTCTCTTCCTCAGACCGTAAAACTGCTGGACAAAGAGGAGAAAGTCAACAAATTCAGGGCTGAAAAGGCAACGAAGGTGGCTTCAAGATTCCAAAGCCGACAGCTGAAAAAGATGATGATCGATGCCATAGCCATAGAGGACAATATAAAAAGCGGGATCATGAGCCCCAGGCTGGCTCTTGAGTATTTCATAGCGGTCGGGCAGCGGTAGGCTGAACAGGGAAATGGATAGGAACAGACAGATCAAAGCCGACATCATGCTCCTCATTGTCACCATATGCTGGGGAGTATCATATTATCTGATGGATCTAAGTCTCGAGGACATGGATCCCTTTACTTTGAATGCCTATCGTTTCCTGGGAGCATTTTTCATAGCGGCTCTGATATCTTTCAAGAAGATAAGAAATGTGAACAAAATCACTATGAAATACGCCTTTTTCGTCGGTCTGGCTCTTACGGTCGTTTACATAGGCTGTACCTTCGGTGTCAAGTACACCACCCAGTCAAATGCCGGATTTCTCTGTGCAATGACAGTCATATTCACGCCCATATTCGCATTTATCTTCAATAAAGTTATACCGGAGAAGAAACTGTTCCTCGTTCTGATACTGTGTCTGAGCGGCATCGCGCTCATGACGCTGAACGAGGATATGCACATAGCTTCGGGGGATATTCTATGTCTTATGTGTGCCGTGGCATATGCGGCAGACCTTCTAATTACCGAGAAGGGCGTGTCTCACAAGGATGTGGATGCCTATCAGCTGGGGGTGTTCCAGCTGCTTTTCACAGGTCTGTTCATGCTCATGCTGTCGCTTCTCTTTGAGGAACCGGCAGTTCCCCAGAGCGGGATGACCTGGTTCGCCGTTGCCTTTCTATCTATAATATGCACGGGGGTTGCCTTTATAGTACAAGCGGTAGCCCAGCAATACACATCTTCCACCCACGTTGGGGTCATATTCTGTCTGGAACCCGTGTTTGCCGGAATAGTGGCATTTTTCCTTGCGGGAGAGGTCCTACTGCCAAGGGGTTATGTGGGTGCCGGACTCATGCTTCTTGGACTTTTAATCATGGAACTGGATATTGGACAAATATTAAAAAAAACGGGTTCAATCTAAATCTTTGCGGGATTTGAAATGTTCGCTTAAGCAATCTAAGGAGTTGTAAATCCAGTCAGTTGACCTCCGAAAATGTAAATTCCGGGTCTGTGGCCCCTCGAAAGTGTAAAATCTAATTTTGCCAGAGCCATTTGACATTTTACCCCCTCAAAACAGCCTGTTTTCTGGCAAAATATGGAAAATATGCGACCCTGGGTGTAAATTCGATTTTCAGAATCGATTGTTGACACAGAATTCCCCCATTTCGGTGTCAAGTCGCTTTCTGAAACTTGCTTTTTACACTTTGAGCCCGAAAATCAGCCCTTATCTCATGTAAAAGCAACGAATTTATGTCAACATCTCATCTGCGAAATTCTTTTTACACCGCCGGCTCTCAAGACCCATGAAAAGGCAACGATTCTGTGCAAATATAAAACCATTCGTTGCCTTTTGTCTACTGAAGTGATAGAATCATCTAGACGGTCTCGTCAGAAAAGAAAAAAATAATACGGAGGGAAAAAAATGAGTGAAAAAGCTTGCGGATGCGGCTGTGATGGAAACAGAGCTGCACAGTTTGCTGATCTGGCCCCGACACTTGAGAAGTATGCCAAGGTTCCAGGGTCACTGATCACCATCCTGCAGAAAGCGCAGGATATCTACGGGTATCTTTCACCGGATGCGATCAACTACATTTCTGAGCAGACGGGAATAAAACCTGCAAAAATCTATGGTGTAGCTACATTCTATGCACAGTTCAGACTTGAACCCATCGGAAAATATCTGATCATGCTTTGTAAAGGAACGGCATGTCACGTTAACGGTGCGGACATGATCGAAGAAGCTATCAGTGAACATCTCAATATTGCCGACGGAGAAACAACGGAAGATGGGCTGTTCACATTGAACAATGTGGCATGTCTGGGATGCTGCTCCCTTGCTCCCGTAATGATGGTAAGAAGCAGTGAAGGAGACGAAACATACGGTAATCTGACAAAGGATAGAGTCCGGGAAGTGCTGGATGAGATCCGGAAGAATGCGGAGGTGACAGCATGAGAGTAGTCGTAGGACAGGGAAGCTGCGGTGTTGCCACCGGTGCAAGAAAGACCGCTGCCGAGTTTGAAAAGCAGATCGCTGACAAAGGGCTTGGAATCGATGTTACCGTAACAGGATGCGTCGGAACCTGCTATCTTGAACCCATCGTCGATGTTTACGAGGACAACGGCGACATGACGAGATATGTGAAGGTCCAGCCTGAAAACGTGGAGAAGATCGTCGATGAGCACCTGGCAGGAGGCAAGAAAGTCGAAGAACAGGCAATCGATGATATAGATAAGGAATTTGTAACGAAGCAGGAGAGGATAGTCCTCAGAAACTGCGGAATCATCAACCCGGAGAATATCGATGAATACATTGCGGTAGACGGGTACAAGGCCATCGAGAAGGCTCTCACAATGAAGCCTGAAGAGGTCATCGAGGAAATGAAGGCTTCCGGACTGCGTGGACGCGGCGGCGCCGGATTCCCAACATGGTTCAAGTGGAATGCTGCAAAGGCAAGCCCGGGAAATGAAAAATACCTGGTCTGCAACGCTGACGAAGGAGATCCGGGTGCATTTATGGACAGATCCGTCCTTGAAGGTGACCCACATTCACTCCTTGAAGGAATGATCATCGGCGGATATGCAATGGGAGCATCCGAAGGGATCATCTACTGCCGTGCCGAGTATCCTCTGGCAATCAAGCGTCTTGAGATAGCCATGGAACAGGCGAGAGAAAAGGGCTTTTTGGGCAAGAACATTTTCGACAGCGGTTTTGATTTCGACATCAGGATCAAGGCCGGTGCAGGAGCCTTCGTATGCGGTGAGGAGACTGCTCTGATCGCATCCCTCGAAGGTGAGAGAGGAATGCCCAGACTCAAGCCGCCTTTCCCTGCAGCCAAGGGTTACTGGCAGAAGCCGACGGACATCAATAATGTAGAGACTCTGGCCAACGTGCCCTGGATAATCTACAACGGCGGAGCTGCATTCGCCAAGTACGGAACGGAGAAATCCCCGGGAACCAAGGTGTTCGCTCTTGCAGGAAAGATCAAGAAGGGCGGACTGGTTGAGGTGCCCATGGGTATGACCATCAGAGACGTTATCTTCGGTATCGGCGGCGGAATCAAGAACGACAGAGAGTTCAAGGCCGTTCAGATGGGCGGACCTTCCGGAGGCTGCGTACCTGCGGATCTTGCAGACACCCCTGTAACATATGAAGATATCACAAAGACCGGAGCCATCGTGGGATCAGGCGGTATGATCGTTATGGACGAGGATACCTGCATGGTGGATATGGCCAGATACTTCCTCAACTTCACAAGGGACGAGTCCTGCGGAAAGTGCAACTACTGCAGGATCGGAACCAAGCGTATGCTTGAGATCCTTGAGAGAATAACCGAAGGCAAGGGAGAAGACGGAGACATCGAAAAGCTGGAAGAGCTTGCGATCAAGATCAAAGAGGGATCCCTCTGCGGTCTGGGACAGACTGCTCCTAACCCGGTCCTCACAACCATCAAGTATTTCCGTAATGAGTATGAAGATCACATTTACAACAAGACATGCACGGCCAAGTCATGTAAGGCACTGATCCAGTACAAGATTACAGACACCTGTAAGGGATGTACTCTCTGTGCCAGAAACTGCCCGGTGGATGCCATCGAAGGCAATGTGAAGGAACTGCACAAGATCGATCAGGACAAGTGTATCAAGTGCGGTAAGTGCATGGATCACTGTAAGTTTGACGCTATCATTAAGGAATAAGAGGGAGGAGGACGATCATGGAAAAATACAGACTTAATATAAACGGCAAAGAAGTCACCGGATTTCCGGGCCAGACCATTCTGGAAATAGCCAGAGAAAACGATATTTTCATCCCCACCCTTTGCTACGATGAGCGTACGAGAATCTACGGATCCTGCGGCATCTGTATGTGCGAAGTTGAGGGGAACCCCAAGCTGTGCAAGGCCTGTGCGACGGAGATCGCCCCGGGCATGGTTGTACAGACAAATACAGACAGAGTTATCGAATCAAGAAAGACCAACCTGGAGCTTCTGCTTTCAAACCACACGGGAGACTGCAGACCTCCTTGCGTTCTGGCATGTCCCGCAGGAACGGACTGCCAGGGTTACGTTGGCCTGATCGCAAACGGCGAATACGAGGCGGCAAACGAGCTGGTAAAGGATAAGATCCCTCTCCCCGCATCTCTGGGACGTGTATGCCCCCATCCTTGTGAGGATGAGTGCAGAAGAGGACTTGTGGACGAGCCCATCGCCATCCAGTCCCTTAAGAGATTCGCTTCAGACGTGGATCTTTCAGGGGAGAAGTTCATCCCCGAATGCGATCCTGAGACAGGAAAGAGCGTAGCTGTAATAGGCGGCGGCCCTCTGGGACTTTCCGCAGCATATTTCCTCCGTCAGAAGGGTCATCACGTGACCGTGTTCGAGTCCATGCCCAAGGCAGGCGGCATGCTTCGCTACGGAATCCCCGAATACAGACTTCCCAAGTCAGAACTGGATGAGGAAATCGACACCATCGCAAGTATGGGCGTTGATATAATCACAGATACGAAGATCGGCGTGGATATTCCATTCAAGTCACTTCAGGACGACTTCGATGCCATTCTTCTGGGAATCGGCGCATGGATCTCCACAGGAACGGGATGCCCGGGTGAAGACGCTGACGGAGTTATCGGCGGAATCGACTTCCTCCGTAAGGTAGTGAGAAATGAGCCTATCGAACTTGGAGAAAAAGTTGCCATCGTCGGCGGCGGTAACACAGCCATGGACGCTTGCCGTACAGCAGTAAGACTGGGAGCCAAGGAAGTATACAACATTTATCGTCGTACAAAGGACGAGATGCCCGCTGATATGATCGAGATAGAAGAGGCAGAGGAAGAAGGAGTTATCTTCAAGAACCTCACCAATCCTCTTGAGAT
>CADBRY010000097.1 GCA_902797195.1 uncultured Eubacteriales bacterium | reverse complement strand
TTGCCGCCGCCGATGGGGAGACCTGTGAGGGAGTTCTTGAAGATCTGCTCAAAGCCGAGGAACTTGATGATTCCGGGATATACGTTCGGTGCAAATCTCAGACCGCCTTTGTAGGGTCCAAGAGCGCTGTTGAACTGATATCTGTAGCCCTTGTTAACCTGGACTTTACCGGCATCGTCAACCCATACTACTCTGAAGGTGATTCCTCTCTCAGGCTCTGTCAGTCTCTCAAGAAGAGCAGCTTCTTCATATTCCGGATGCTGTTCGATAACCGGGATAAGTGAAGTCAGAACTTCTTCAACTGTCTGGTGAAACTCAACTTCGCCAGGATTCTTCTCTTTGCATAACTCGATGCATCTTTCTACATAGTTTGACATTTACGTTTCTCCTTTTTCTCTTATAACTAAAGTTGTAATGTCTCGTACGTGTTTAACTATAACACTCTGATATTTTTTAGTCAATGGGAGAGAAGTGATGTTTTTGAGTAAATCGGGATTGAAATAGAGGGTGATTAAAGATAATATAAGAGTAAGTATGTTTAGTGCAAAAGCAACGGATTTATAGTATTTAAAGAGGCGTTTACTCAGTGAGTTACATAGATACAAAAGAATATGAAAAATGGATAAACAGCAGCGCCCTGAGTCCCGATGACAAAAGGGAGCTTGAGACTATCGAAGGTGATGAAAAGGAGATCCGGGAAAGGTTCTCCACGCTTCTCTCATTTGGCACGGCAGGCCTTAGAGGAATAATGCGCATGGGTCTTAACGGTATGAACACATATACTGTGAGACTTGCGGCCCAGGCCATGGCGCTGACCATCATAAAAAGAGAAGATACCCGCAGCGTCACCATTGCCTTTGATTCACGTAACAACAGCGAGGCCTTCGCATGGGAGGCGGCATCGGTGCTTGCGGCAAACGGCGTGCCCGTCAATATATTCGAAAGCCTAAGGCCAACACCGGAGCTTTCCTTTGCTCTGCGTGAGACAGGATCCGTTGCGGGGATCAATATAACTGCCAGCCATAACACGAAGGAATACAACGGGTTTAAAGTTTACTGGGAGGACGGCGCCCAGATTGGAGTCGATCTGGCTGCGGAAATAGCCGGGACAATGGAAAGCCTTGATATATTCAATGAGGTGAGGACCATGTCCGGACAGGAAGCTCTTGAAAGGGGGCTTGTGACCATCCTTGGAGAGGAAATGGACGAGGCATATATCTCCAAAGTCTTGGAACAGTCAGTGGGCAGGGAATACGCCGCATCCGCAGGAGAAGAGGTGAAGATCGTATACACGCCTTTTCACGGGACGGGCTACAGGCTGGTGCCAAGGGTGCTTGAGCGTATAGGAATGAAAAAAGTTTATCCGGTGGAGGAGCAGATGGTTATCGATGGAGATTTCCCAACGGTTGCATCACCCAATCCGGAATACAGGAAGGGATTCGACCTTTCCGTTGCCTTTGCAGAAGAAGTGGGGGCAGACATAATAATCGGAACAGACCCTGATGGAGACAGGTGCGGAGTCACCCTCAGATACGGAGATGAATACAGGACTCTCACGGGGAACCAGACGGGAGCGCTCCTTTTGGACTATATCATCCGGGCGCGTAAGGATCAGGGAAGCCTCAGAGGCGACCACGTGGTGATAAAGAGCATCGTTTCGACCACCATGGCCGACGCGATCTGCAGATATCACGGGGTCGAAATAGAGAACGTGCTCACTGGGTTCAAATACATCGGGGAGAAGATCAAGGAGTATGAGAGGACAGGCGAACATTCTTTTCTCTTCGGCTTTGAGGAGAGCAACGGATATCTTGCGGGGACCTACGCCAGAGACAAGGACGCGATCCTGGCATCCATGCTGATCTCGGAGATGGCCTGCTATCACCACACACAGGGAAGAAGCCTTGCAGAAGCCATGGAGAACCTCTATGAGACCTACGGTCACTACAGGGAAAAGGTAGTGTCCTTTGTCTTTGAAGGTCTGGACGGGAAGAAGAAAATGGGGGAGATCATGGAGCGGCTTAGAAATGATCCTCCAAAAGACCTGGGACTTGCAGTGGTAAGAACAAGGGACTACAGGACCGGCGAAATAAAGGACGAAGAGGGAAGGATCACAGGAAAGACAGGGCTTCCCGAAAGCAATATTCTCTTTTATGAGCTGGACAGGGAATGCACCGCAATAATAAGGCCCTCAGGGACAGAGCCCAAGATCAAGTTCTATATAATGGCCCGGGGCGGAGATGCCCAAGAGGTGGAAGACAGGCTGAACACGATAGAAGGAGCAGGATCCGCTCTGCTCGACAGATAACAGATAGAAGATAACAGGACGTTAAATCCGAGCAATACAGGAGATGATCCATGACAGAAACAGTAACGATGGACATGGATACAAAAAACCAGCAGTTCGATGAAGATCTGGAAAAAATAATGAGCTTTCTTGAGGAAAGCGCCTATTTCAATGCCAGAGATCTTCTTCTTGAATACAATGCCGTTGATATAGCGGAGATGCTTGAAGACATACTGGAAGACCTTGGAGTGGAGAAAGTGGTCATCCTCTTCAGAATGCTTCCAAAGGATGTCTCTGTTGACGTGTTCTCTTATCTGCCCGGTGACGATCAGGTAGCTATAGTGCAGGCTATAACGGACCGAGAGATCTCATACATAATGAAGGAGATGGACTTCGACGATAAGATCGACGTCCTTGAGGAGCTTCCGGCAAATATAGTCGACATGATCCTGGAGAAGACTCCAAGAGAAGAGCGAAAGCTGATAAACGAATTCCTCAACTATCCTGAAGACAGCGCGGGAACCCTTATGACCCCGGAATACATAAGTCTGCAGGATACGATGACCGTGGCCCAGGCCCTTGCCTACATAAAAAAGGAGGCCATGGACAGCGAGACCGTATACACCTGTTACGTCAAGCACGGAGGACGTAAGCTGGAGGGGGTCGTGTCCTTAAGAGCCCTTGTTATCGCAGACGGGGATATGCTGGTCTCGGATCTGATGGAGACGGACTATGTTTACCTCAACGTGTACGACGATCAGGAAGAGGTCGCCGAGGCCTTTAAAAAATATGGTTTTCTGGCCATCCCTGTGGTGGACAACGAGCATCGTCTTGTGGGAATCATTACCTTCGACGACATTATGGACATCATCGAGGAAGAGACCACGGAAGACATCGAGCGTATGGGCGGCGTAATGGGCGAGTCCGACAAAGAGTACCTCGACATGGGAGTTTTCAAGCACGCAAGGAACAGACTGCCCTGGCTTTTGTTCATGACGGTGACCTTGATGATAACGGGAACCCTTATAAGTCAGTTTGAAGAAGTGCTTTCCCAGGTCATAATACTCGTGGCCTACCTGCCACTTCTCATGGGAACAGGGGGCAACACGGGCACTCAGGCGGCAACTCTCGTAATAAGAGGACTTTCCGTAGATGAGATAGACATGGGCGATACCCTGAAAATATTCTGGAAGGAATTTAGGGTCAGCGTGGTCATTGGAGTGATATTGAGTGTTTTCAACTTCCTGAAAATAACCCTGATAGATCACCAGTCTCCCATGATCGGGCTGACTGTTGCCGTCGCCATGGTGATAGTGGTCATGTTCGCAAAGCTGTTGGGTGGAATGCTTCCCATCGCCGCGAAGAAGATCGGCGTGGACCCGGCCCTTATGGCGACTCCCATGATCTCCTCCATTACGGACATGGTTTCATCGGTGATATTCCTTCTCACCGCATCCATATTGCTGGGAATCACTCTTTGACATATGAGCAGGACAGGACAGATGGAACCGATTGAAACCACAATGGAAGATCTGAAAAAAATGATGGTCAAAAGGCCTGCGGATTCCCATAAAGGAACCTTTGGGCGGGTGCTTTTGATCTGCGGATCCCCTGGGATGACCGGAGCGGCGGTGCTTTGTGCAAAGGCAACTCTTCGTTCGGGAGCGGGTCTTGTGACCGCAGCTTTGCCGGTGGAGCTGTTTCCAATACTGCAGACGGCGGTGCCGGAAGCCATGTGTGTGGACAGGGCCCTTATCCATGAAGGTGGAAAGGCAACGGATCCTGCCATAGATATCAATAAATACGATGCCGTTGCCATAGGCTGCGGAATGGGCGATAACAGAAAAACCTTTGAGATAATAGAATATGTACTGACAGAATATAAGGGGCCTGTGGTAATAGATGCGGACGGAATAAATTCCATATGCCGTTTCGGAAAGGAAAAGGGAGAAGATTTCTTCTCCAGGCATATTGCCGGCAGAGCCGCTCCCACAGTGATGACTCCTCATCCCGGAGAGGCGGGAAGGATACTGGAGTATATGGACCTTGGAGGATACAGGGACAGGACCAGAGAAGAAAGGGCAAAACTGATAGCAGAAAAAACAGGAGCAACAGTCATCCTGAAGGGCCATGAAACACTGACTGCCCCAGCTCCTTTGGAAGAAGGGGAAGGAAAACTGTATATAAACAGAACGGGCAATCCGGGCATGGCCACGGGAGGCAGCGGTGATGTGCTTACCGGAGTCATAGCGGCCCTTCTGGGGGGCGGAGTTGCCTTTGCAAAAGATGGGAAAGAGACGAACGAGACAGATAAACCCGCAGACATAGCAAGAGCCGGGGTATACATCCACGGCAGAGCCGGGGACCTGGCTGCAGAAAAGCGTGGAGAGACGGGAATGACTGCCATGGATATAGTTGATAATCTGCCGGAAGCATTTAAGGAGATAATCGGACAGTAAGAAACCGGAACCCATTCAGACGGAAAAGGAGAAAAAAGTGGACAAAAGAGAACTACAGGAAAAAGCCAGAGAAGTAAGGAAACTGATCATCAGGTCTTTGAATGCCGCCGGATCTGGACATCCGGGAGGATCCCTTTCGGCTGCGGACATGGTCACGGCGCTGTATTTTGACGAGATGAACATAGACCCGGCCGAGCCGGATATGAAGGGAAGAGACAAATTCATTCTCTCAAAGGGTCATGCGGGTCCGGCTCAGTATGCGGCACTGGCCCTTAGAGGATATTTCCCCCAGGAAGACCTTATGACTCTCAGAAAGATGGGCTCCAAATTCCAGGGCCA
The DNA here is from genome assembly GCA_902797195.1 of uncultured Eubacteriales bacterium. Taxonomy (GTDB): domain Bacteria; phylum Bacillota; class Clostridia; order Peptostreptococcales; family Anaerovoracaceae; genus Lentihominibacter. The sequence goes on along the minus strand of CADBRY010000097.1, from coordinate 9,993 downwards.
TCCCAATATGCACTATGTGCCCGGAATAGAGATGTCCACAGGATCTCTGGGACAGGGATTCAGCGTGGCCTGCGGCATGGCTCAAGCGGAGAAAATCGATGGAAGCGATGCAAGGATATACACCCTCCTGGGAGACGGAGAGCTTCAGGAAGGCATGATCTGGGAGGCTGCAATGTCGGCGGCTCACTACGGCCTTGATAATCTGGTGGCTTTGATCGATCACAACGGCCTTCAGATAGACGGTAAGAACGACGATGTAATGAAAGTAAACCCTGTGGGAGATAAATTCGCCGCCTTCGGCTGGAACGTGATAAACATCGACGGCCATGACTTTGACCAGATCTGCGATGCTTTTGAAAAAGCGAGAAACTGCAAGGGAAAACCCACGGCAATTGTTGCCGAAACCATAAAGGGCAAGGGAGTATCATTTATGGAGGGCCAGGCAGGATGGCACGGCAAGGCTCCTGATGATGAACAGACCAGGCAGGCTCTTGAGGAACTGGATAGGTAAAAATAAGCGGAGGAGACATATCATGACAGAAAAAATCGCTACCCGACAGGCTTACGGGGAAATACTCAGGGAACTGGGTGAAGAGTACGGGAATCTGATCGTTATGGATGCGGATCTGTCCGGATCCACCAAGACCGCTGAGTTTGCAAAACTGTATCCGGAAAGGTTCTTCAACATGGGCATCGCCGAGCAGAATCTTTACGCTCAGGCGGCGGGACTTGCTCTTTCCGGAAAGATCGTATGCGCCAGCACCTTCGCCATGTTTGCCACGGGAAGGGCCTATGAAATAATAAGAAACTCCATAGGATATACATCTGCCAATGTTAAGATATGCGCAACACACGCGGGGATAACCGTAGGTGAAGACGGTGCGAGCCATCAGACCTTTGAGGACATATCCCTTATGAGGAACATTCCCGGAATGACGGTCATAAATCCCTCCGATGCGGTGGCCGCCAAAAAGCTCATACGCCAGGCCGTTGAAATGGACGGGCCCTGCTATGTGAGACTTGGAAGAGCCGCAGTCCCCGTGTTTTACGGAGAAGAGGATGATGTTGTCCTGGGCAAAGGCAACCAGGTCCGGGATGGCGGAGACCTTACCATCATAGCCACGGGAATAATGGTTAGCGCCGCAGTGGAAGCTGCTGAAGAGCTTAAGAACAAAGGCATCGATGCCCGCATAATAGATATACACACCATCAAGCCTATTGATGAAGAAATAATAATCAAAGCCGCCTCCGAAACGGGAAAGATAGTCACCGCGGAAGAGCATTCCATCATCGGAGGTCTGGGAGATGCTGTGGCTCAGGTGGTGGTGAAGAACCATCCGGTGCCCATGGCCTTCGTGGGACAGAAGGACGTCTTCGGAGAGTCGGGCAAACCCGACCAGCTTCTGGAGAAGTACGGCATGACATCTTCTGATATAGTTAAAGCCGCAGAAACACTGATTTAAATAAAGAAGAACCAACAGTCAATGATCGAATTCAACAATGTAAGCAAGTATTATAAATCCAATGTGGGCCTGGATAATGTGACGGTGCACATCAACGAAGGGGATTTTGTCTTTCTCGTTGGACCAAGCGGTGCGGGAAAGTCAACCTTTATCAAGCTGATCTTAAAGGAGATCGAGCCGGACAAAGGCACCATAAAAGTCAGAGGAGAGGATATCACAAGACTGAAGAAGAGCGGGATCCCCAAACTTAGAAGGAATGTAGGGATCGTATTTCAGGACTTCAGACTCCTTCCAAAGAAGACCGTATATGAAAACGTTGCCTTTGCAATGGAGATAATCCATCAGCCCAAGAGACTTATCAAGAAATACGTTCCTCAGGTACTGAGCATGATGGGCATTTCCGAGAGCGCCGGCAAATACCCCGATGAGCTTTCCGCAGGGGAACAGCAGAGGGTAGCCATCGCAAGAGCCATTGTCAACAGACCTAAGATCCTTATCGCCGACGAGCCCACGGGAAACCTGGATCCGGATACTGCCTGGGAGATAATGCAGCTTCTCAACACCATCAATATGAAGGGGACCACCATACTCATGGTCACCCATGCCAAGGACATCGTGGACAAGATGGAGAAGAGAGTCATAGCCATCGAAAACGGCAGGATAGTCAGGGATGAATTTGGAATGTACGGATATATGCAGGCTCTTCAGGGAACGGATGTGACATTCGACACCGTGGAAGTACAGACCCGCAACCTCTTCAGGACAAGGTTTAAAAGAGGAGGCGGCAGAAGATGAGAAGCTTTGGATATACCATCAAACAGGCCTTCATACAGTTTGTGCGAAACTTCAATCTCAGTATCGTATCCATATTCGCAATCACGGCCATGCTTATGATACTGAGCATTTTCTTCATAGCCACTGTGAACATCAACAGGGCTGCGGAGACCATCAAGGGAGACTACGATTCCATTCAGATATATCTGCTGGACGAGACTACCGAAGATGATGCGAAGATGATGATAGAGGATCTGAAAAAGACAGATGGGGTGGAAGATGCCTACTACGAGACACGTGAGCAGGCTCTCAAAAAGTTCAAGAAAAGGTGGGGGGATAACGGCTATCTTCTTGACAACCTTCAGAACAATCCTCTTCCAAACTCCATCATCATCAAGATCGGAGACCTTGAAAAAGCCGACGGGATTGCCAAAAAGGCGGGAGCTTTCGGTGGAGTTGAAGATATCAAGTACTACAAAAATACGGTGGATAAACTCCTTAAGATGACCCGATTCATACAGACGGCTGCGGCGGTGGTGATGATATTCCTCATTATCGTGTCCATCATCGTAGTTGCAAATACCATCAAGCTGACGGTATTCAACAGGGCTGATGAGATCAGCATAATGAAGTATGTTGGAGCGACCAACTGGTTCATAAGAGGACCATTTCTGGTGGAGGGCATAATAATCGGTCTTCTTTCCGCGGCAATAGCCCTGGCCCTTTCCGGCGGAATATATCACAAGGCCGTAGAAGTTTTTGGAGACCAGACGAGAGCCATGCTTTCCATGGACCTTGTATCGGAAAAGGTACTTGTGACCAATCTGGCATGGATGTTCATGATTATAGGTATAAGTATAGGAGCTATCGGAAGCATAATATCCATGAGAAAGTTCCTGAAGGTATAAGATGAAGAGACGGATCATTTCCATTTTGTTTATAACGGTACTTACATTGAGCCTGGTTTTACCCGGGGATTTTTCCTATGGAAATGAGGAGATAGACAAGGTAAACAAGGAGATCAAGGAAAAACAAAAGGAACTTGACGAAGGCAAAAAAGCCGAAGAGAATCTCAACAAAGCCATAGGTGAACTTGAAGAACAGATATACCAGCTTCAGATGGAGATCGATAACGGGGAGGAAGAACTGGCCCAGCTGGAAAAAGACCTTGAGGAAGCCCAGAAGAAAATCAACAAACAGAACGAGGATCTCAGCGCAAGACTGCGCAATATGTACAAAAACGGGTCCGTTGGATTCATGGATGTTCTTCTTAACTCCGGATCATTTTCCGATTTTCTCACAAACTACGACATGGTGGAGAAAATATATGCAAACGATGAAGATCTTCTTAAGAAGATGAAGGATGCTCACAAGGAAATAGAGAACAGAAAGAAAGCCGTAGAAGAGCTTCAGGTCCAGCTTGAGAACGCAAAGGACACAGCCACCACAGAGGCGGCAAATGTGGCAGCCGAAAAGAAAGAGATCGCCAAGTCAAATGAAAAGACGGCCCAGATGATCGACGACCTTGAGAGCGAGATGAAGAGGCTCCAGGAGGAGATGGAAAAGAAAGCCGCCCTTGGACAGATGAGTTCCAGCGAAACATCCAAGTACACGGGAGGAGTGTTCCTGTGGCCCACACCGGGATTCAATGAGATAAGCTCCAACTACGGATGGAGGATATGTCCCTTTCACGGCAGAGAATTCCACGCGGCTTTGGATATAGCTGCCCCCAGCGGGACAAATATAGTTGCCTCTGCTGCAGGGACTGTGGTCTACTCCGGGTGGTACGGCGGATTTGGTAATTCCGTCATGGTGGATCACGGAGGCGGTATGGTGTCACAGTACAACCACTGTTCCGAGACCATAGCCCAGGAGGGCGCAAAAGTAAAAAAAGGACAGACAATAGCCAAGGTCGGTTCCACAGGTTATTCCACCGGACCCCATCTTGACTACAGAGTATATAAAAACGGGGATACAGTTGACCCCAGGAGTTACCTGAAATGAGAAATGAACGGGATATACTGAAAAAGCTTCTGGAGAACAGAGGGATAACATCTCCGGAAGATATAAGAGAGTTCTATTCGGACTCTCCCACAAGGACCTATGATCCTTTTGAGATGCGCAACATGCGGGAGGGAGTGGATCTTGTCCTCAAGACCGTTGAATCGGGAGGCCGCATATGCATCTATGGAGACTACGATTCAGACGGAGTCACATCCATATGCACTCTTTACCAGGGGCTGAAACATCTGACGGATAACATCAGCTGGTACATTCCTTCAAGATTCGACGAAGGATATGGAATGAACGTGGAAGCGGTAGAGAAACTTGCAGAGGACAATGTGGATCTGATAATAACCGTGGACTGCGGCATTTCATCCATCGAAGAGGTGAACAGAGCCCATGAGCTTGGAATGGAAGTTCTGGTTACGGACCATCACACTCCGGGAGAATCTCTGCCTGACTGCCTGGTGATCGATCCCAAGCAAAAGGACGAGACTTACCCATACAGGGATCTTGCGGGATGCGGCGTTGCCTTTAAACTATTGCAGGGCATACAGAGAGCCGCCGACCTTCCAAAAAAAGTCGTTGCCGATTCTCTTGACCTTGTGGGAGCGGGCACCGTGGGAGACATAGTTCCTCTTACGGACGAGAACAGGACCATCGTCAAGTACGGACTGAAAAAACTCAACGAGGGGAAACGCAGGTCGATACGTGCGCTGGCAGACGCTATATCCATAAGGGAGATAACTTCCGAGAGGATATCCTTTGGCATCGTGCCCCATATAAACGCATCGGGGCGAATGGGCAGCGCAGGAGAGGCCGTGGAGCTGTTTCTCAGCGACGATCCAACGACCATCGACACTCAGGTGGGGAAGATAGTTTCCTATAACAGGGAGAGGAGAAAAGTCCAGGAAGAGGCATATGAAAAATGCCTTACCCGCATAGACGGAAACGAAGAAATCGTGTTCATCCGCGTTGAAGGAATACATGAGGGAATTGCGGGGATAGTTGCCGGCAACATAAAGGAGCTTATGAAGAGACCGGTGATCCTTACCACACCTATTGGAGACGGCCTGCTCAAGGGAACGGGCAGAAGCATATCGGGTCTGGATATATTCCGGATACTTTCAAACCACAGGGAGTCCTTTGTGAAATTCGGCGGACACAGCCGTGCCTGCGGCTTCACCATGAAGGACGATGATTTTGACAGTCTGAAATCAGCTGTGGAAGAAGATGTGCACAATCTCTTCCGGGAGGAACCGGGTATCCTGGATCCGGGACTTGAATACGATATGAAGATCGAACCGGAAGAGATAACCCTGAAACTGGCCGATGCCCTTGAAGCAATGGAACCCTTTGGGGAGGGCAATCCCCCGCCTGTGTTCCTGCTCACATCTGTGGTTCCCAGAAGTCCCAGATACATGGGAAGTGAGGAAAACCACGTCAGATTCAGTATAGAAGTGGGGGATGGAAAATGGATACACTGCGTACTTTTCAGGCACGCAAAGGAGTATTCATCACTTGTTGAAGGCCAGATGCCCGTAAACATCACCGGACAGATCAAGGCCAATGAATGGAACGGAGAAAGAAGACTGCAGTTTATCATAGAGGAGATAGAGAGTGGAGAATAATCAGCTGAACAATAACGAACTTGAAAACAAAGAACTTAATAACACTGAACCGAACAACAACGAGTATGGAAGCAATGAACTGAGCGGCAAACCTGTCAGAAAAAAGAAGACCGTTCCCCTTGGGGTATTCATAGTCTGCGTAGTCCTTGCCCTTCTTGTGGGCGGATCCGCCGCGGGAGCTGCGGCCATTATGTCATACGGTTCAAGTGACGGCGGAGACAAGATCGATCCCAAAAAGATCCAGAGTTTGAAGAGACAGATCGATAAATACTACAAGGGAGACTACAAGGAAGAAGACCTGGTGGACGGGGCTTACCACGGATATATAGACGGCCTGGGTGACCAATACTCCGCATATCTCAACAAAGAAGAGTATAAAGACGACCTGGAAAGCTACAGCGGCAATTACTCGGGGATCGGAATAACCTTCGGCGAAGATGATGACGGAAATTACGAGATCACCGAGGTCACCGAAGGCTCCCCTGCGGATAAAGAGGGCATGAAGCCGGGAGATTTTATCCTGAAAGTGGACGGGGAGTACTACGATACCACAGATCAAATGGCCCACCACATGCGTGGTGAAGAGGGCACAAAGGTCAAGGTGGAGTATCTTCACGATGACCAGGTCAAAGAGGCTGAGCTCATACGGAAAAACATACACCAGCAGACTGTCAAGCATGAAATGCTGGATAAGGAAACGGGTCTGATCGAGATCAACAGTTTCATAGAGACCACAGGGGCGGATTTTGAAAAGGCAATGGACGACATCGAATCAAAGGGTGCCAAATATCTCATTCTTGACCTTAGAGACAACGGCGGCGGCCTTGTGGACGAGTGCGTGAAAGTGGCGGATGAATTCCTTGATAAGGGTGTGATCTGCCACGTAGAAGACAAAAATGGCAGGACCGAGACTTACGATGCGGAAAATGGCAAGACCGGTCTTAAAACAGTGGTGCTGGTAAACGAATACAGCGCCAGCGCATCGGAGATACTATCCTATGCCATGAAGGACAACGATTACACGATCATCGGCCAAAAGACCTATGGCAAGGGTGTGATCCAGGTGACACTGCCGCAAAAAGACGGATCCGCACTTGAACTTACCATTATGGAGTATCTGTCCCCGAACAAGCACAAGGTCCATAAAAAAGGCGTAACCCCCAACGTGAAGGTGGAAGACGATCCGGACACAGAGGAGGACGAACAGCTTGAAAAGGCAAAGGAAGTTGTGAAGAAGGAGAAATGATCTCCCCTTGTTGACTTTAATGCTTAAAAGTGCTACACTTAAACGTGTGAAAGCGCAGAAACTGTAGTGATAAGTATGAGGTGATAATATGGCATACGAATCCAAATTCAAGAGGGACGATATCGATGAGCTGTTCAAAGCAGTGCTGCTCCTTGAAGATGAGGAGGATTGTTACAGATTCTTTGAAGATATCTGCACTATCAATGAGATCCATGCGATAGCTCAGAGACTGCAGGTGGCAAAGCTTCTTTCCGAGAACAAGACATACAATGAGATCGAAGGTATCACCAAGGCTTCAACTGCTACCATAAGCAGGATCAACAAGTGCCTTGTCTACGGAGCAGAGGGCTATCAGAGAATACTTGCACGTATGAAGGAACAGGAATAAAGACATCTGGTATTGTATGTAATGGCGGCGCATATGCTCCGCCTTTTTATTACACGGGAAACACTTTAGATGAAACTTCACATAGTCTATAATTATAAGGACCGCTTCCCGGGGCTCAAAGGCTCCGATCTGACAGACGAATTGATCAGGATGCTGCTCAGGGATAAAGATGGGGGCCCTTTGAACATAATCAGGACAGAAAGGGGCAAGCCCTACGACAAGGACCGGAGAATGTTTTTTTCCGTATCTCATACCCACGACGTGTTCGGTCTTGCTGAGGCGGATTTTGAGATCGGTATGGATCTTCAAAAAAAGGGATCCCGCAATTTGAAAAAAATCGCAGAGCGGTTCTTCGTCGATGAGGAGATATCGGCCCTTGAAAACCTTCCTCAGTCATCCTATGAAAGGGAGTTTATGCGCATCTGGACCAGAAAAGAGGCCCTTGTGAAATACAGGGGCGCTGGACTTAAGGATGTGCTCGGCAGGGAGCAGGTGCTGGACAGGGAAGATGTCAGCTTCATTGATTTTGAATTGGAACAGGGAATAACAGGGGCGCTGTGCATCCCTGCAGGGGAGAAAGATGATAAAATTTCAATTTCTTACGGAGAATAAAACTGAACACGAAGGGATACTGGCGGAACACGGTCTTTCCATCCACATAGAGACAGAGGATAAAAGGATACTCTTTGACTCGGGTGCTTCGGATATATTTGCATATAACGGAGAGAGGATGGGAGTGGATCTGAAGAAAGTCGACTTTGGGGTGGTGAGTCACGGCCATTACGACCATACCGGTGGCTTTCCTCTCTTTTGCAGGATCAATTCCCATGCTCCGGTATACATACATAGAAATGCCTTCCGTTCATCCCACGGAGTATCTGACGGGAAAATAGAAGAATCCATGTGCGGCATAAGATGGAACACGGAACAGAAAGATCTTATGAGGGAACGTATGGTGATGACCGACGGGCCGGTTTTCATAACTGATAACATTGCGATTTCCGGGACCATCCCATTTGAAAAGGGCTTTGAACCCTCGGAAAAATTCTATTATTATAATCTTGACGGCAAGCCCGTTGAAGACGATATGTCCCATGAACAGTGTCTTGTCATTCGTGAAGACGATGGACTCTATGTTTTTTCCGGATGCAGTCACAGAGGGGTGATATCGGCGGTCACTTGTGCAAGAAGTCTTTTCCCCGGAGAAAGGATAAACACATTGGTGGCGGGCATGCACCTTTACGGGGCGGACAAAGAAACTGCGGAGGCCGTTATCCGGCGTCTCATGGAAGAAGATGTGGACAGGATCATGCCGGTCCACTGTACGGGAATGAATGCCATATGCCGACTTAAGGAAGAGTTTGGAGACAGGTGTATAATAGCTCAGGCAGGAGACAGATTTGATGGATATCAGAAGTAGAGCTTTAAGATATCTGAATGACAGGATGTGCTCAGCCCATCAAATGAAGGACTACCTGAGGCGCAAAGGCTATGAAGATAAGGAGATTGATCCTGTCATAGAAGAACTTAAAGAATATCATTACATAGACGATCTTAAATACGCCTCGGCCTTCATGGAAGCAGGCTTTGAGAAAGGACGGGGAATAGGGAGGATCAAAAGGGAACTCAGGGCCAAGGGGGTTGACCCTGAAACCATTGCCTTTGCGGAAGAAGCCCTTGAAAACATCCCCGACGAAAAGGAAGTCGCCATGAAACTTGGACGGTCACTGGTGGAGAACATTGACATTGAAAGCCTGGACAGGAAGGAAAAAGAGGCTCTCAAAGGAAAAATCGCCAGAAGACTTGCATCCAGAGGCTTTTCCACCGATACTATCTACAGTGTAATAGGACGTTTGTTTTAGGAGATCGATAAATGGATTACAGACAGAAGATCATCGAAAGGATCGATAAATTCTATGTTGAAGCAATCGAGGAGTTCAGAGAGGCGGAGGCCAAAATAATCAGCGACTCCAGGTTCAGAAGGATATTCCAGAAGAAGGATTATTCCGGAAATATCAAGATGCTGAAATACTGCAAGAACATCGCTTCGGGAATCACCTTCCCGGAAAATGAGATACCTCAGGAGGACGGGGAATCCAGGGATATAGTAAAAAAGTGCAGGGACTGTATAAGGATCTTCGGAAAACTATGCGATTCATATGTGAGTATGCAGGTGGCCCTTGACAAGAAGGCCAGGGGGGAGAATCTCTCCTATAAGGAATATAAGAAGATATACAACCAGACAAAGGAAGATCACGACTCCCTGAACTCAGCCATAAAGGATCTGGATATTCTTTATGCGGATTACATGGACTATTCCGGATCTTCATCCGGTGGAGACGGATATATGACCTACGATATGATTGCAGGGGGGAAGGGCAGGAAATGAGCATATATGCTGTCGCCGACACCCATCTTTCTTTTTTCCCCGACTCCGATAAACCAATGGATGTTTTTGGCCGCCGATGGGAGAACCACGAGGAAAGG
>CADBRY010000096.1 GCA_902797195.1 uncultured Eubacteriales bacterium | reverse complement strand
TTGAGCATGTCCTCAAGAGTTTTTATGAATCCGGGTACGATGTTGTTCTCGAACATCGCCATTGCCTCGGCATCCTCTCTGAAAGTCTTGATTATATCGATCTTCAGAGCCTCGCTCAGGGTCTTGCCCTGATAGTTGTAGGTCATGTTCTTGGCCAGGATCCTCAGGGTGTCGTCGCTGGCCGGTCTGTCCAGCGTCACCGTGGTGTTCGATACCTCGCCGTTGTCGGCGATTATCATGAGCACGACGGTCCTCTCGTCAACGGGGATCAGGTCTATATATCTTAGTTTTTCCTGTTCCTTCCCCGGAGTCAGCGCGAAGGCTGTCAGGTTGGTGATCTCCGAAAGCACCTGAGCCGCTCTCTCAATGAGGTTATCAAGCTCGGATACGTTTTCGTGGAGTTTTCTTGCTATGGCATCCTTTTCTTCCGCCGAAAGCTCCTTCTTTCCCATCATCTCGTTGACATAGAGACGGTAAGCCTTCTCCGACGGCACTCTTCCCGATGATGTGTGAGGATGGGTAAGGTATCCCATTTCCTCAAGATCCGACATTTCGTTTCTAACTGTCGCCGGGCTTACTCCAAGCTCGTATTTCTTTGAGATGGTTCTGGATCCAACGGGCTCGGCTGTTCTGACGAAGTCAGCTATGATAGCCTGCAGTATTTTTAATTTTCTCTCTGTTAAATCCATTTCGCCCTCCCGGAGGACCATATCCTCCTTTTTGTTGTTAGCACTCTTATCGTGTGAGTGCTAACCTCAATTTAAATGTACCACCCATTAAATGGAATGTCAACACATATTCGGGAAGTTTGTCTATCTTTTTGCAGATTCTGTCAAAAGGAATTTTCTTTCTCTGAACATGTACAGCCAGGCTTCCTTTACGGGTTTGCCCGTGGCTTTCTCAAGGGCTTCTTTATAGAGCTTGATCTGGCTCTTGTATTCTTCTATTATCTTATTCTCATCTGCGTATCTGCCGATCTTGTTGTTTTTATAGTCGATGAGAACAAGCCCGTCATCCTCTTCGAACCAGCAGTCGATCTTTCCCTGCACAACCACAGGTTCCCCTTCGATGGTCTGTTCCATAATGAATTCGTTTTCTTTTTTGAGGCTTTCTGCGGCGGCCGCCCTCTTTCCTATGGAATCATCAAAGAAAGCCGCGATGTTTCCTATCGCTTCATCGTTATATGCAGCTTCGAACTGAAGATCGGTGAGCATTTCCTTCTCCTTAAGCTCTTCTATAAAGGTTTTTACATATCCGGAGCCCTCCGCTTCCGCTCTGGAAAAGTCAAGTCTCTCCATGATGTCGTGCATGACCGTTCCCCTCTGGGCCGGGGTCAGAGCCTCCTCTTCCTTCTCCATCTTTCTGACTTCGGTGGATCGGGTCTTTTCCAAAGGCAACCCAAAGCCTTCTCCCTCTTCCTCGTCGTACCCGCCTGCCAGCATTGAGACCGAGTATTTAGGTTTTATGGAAAGGGCCGTCTCATTGGGATAACTGTATGACAGCCTCCTGTCTATTTCTTTATACAGCCCATCGTCTGTATCATCTGTACCATCCGAAGCCTCCTGATGGAAGGGATCCATGGAACCGGCCTCGCCAAAATCATCCGGTTCTTGATCATCAAAAGCAGTCTTTGAGTTATGTATCCTTATCCTTACCACATCTCCCTCTTCTTCGGTCATCTTCAGCATGGCAGGATATATCATTTCAAGGAAGGATCCCTTGGAAGGAGTATCCGTCAGCTTGTCCATATCCCCGACGGATCCGATCATAACAAGCCTGTCCATAGGCCGTGTCAGGGCAACATAAAGGATCCTGATCTCTTCCTCGATCTCGTCGAACTTCTTCTTTCCTGAGATGACCTGCTGGAGAAGGGTTTTGCTTCTGGTGTGCATATCTTTATTGATCAAAGGCAATCCAATGGAGAAGTCCTTGTGCATGGCGGGATTGTATCCGGAGGACTTGCCCTTGATCTGCTTTCCCGTACCCACCATTATGACCATGGGAAATTCCAGTCCCTTGCTCTTATGCACCGTCATGACCCTCACAGCATCCTCACCTTCTCCTGCTATGGGGGCTTCGTTTACCTTCTGGCTGCTCTTCTTCATGGCGTCCACATAGGAGAGGAATCCGTAAAGCCCCATGTATGAGGTCTCCTCGTATGCGGCTGCCCGCTCTATGAGAAGCCTCAGATTTGATATTCTTCTGTGGCCCACGGGAAGGCTACTGCAGTAGTCATAATATCCTGTTTCGTAAATGAGCATCTCCATAAGCTCATCGAGAGGCATGGTCCTGCTCATCTCCCTCCACAGGCTTATCTTCTCGGTCATATCCCTGATCTTAGCCTTGAGCTGAGGGTCTTCCCCCTTTTCTCCGTATTCCATAAGGGCGTCGCTGTAGTATTTACAGTCCTTTCCCTGTATCCTTATCCGGGCCAGCTCCATAGGTGTAAAGTCAAAGAACATGGCGCTCATCACGCTGATCAATGGAACATCCTGTTTTATATTGCAGATCACTTTTAAAAGATCCATAAAGATCCTGATCTCGATGGTCTCGTAGTATCCGCCTGCCGTCTCTCCATATGCGGGTATGTCCTCGTTGTTCAAGTACCTTTCGATCTGGGATACGGCGGCGCCTCCTCTTGAAAGAACGGCAATGTCTCCGTACCTCAGCGTTTTCTTTTCTCCCCTTTTATCCGTATATTCACTTCCTATGTATTTCCTGATTATTTCTGCAACCAGCGCCCCTTCGGT
>CADBRY010000095.1 GCA_902797195.1 uncultured Eubacteriales bacterium | reverse complement strand
TTCAGTGTGTTGACACTGGCCTTGAGACTCTGGATCTCCTGAAACAGCTTCTCCGCGTTGGAGAGATTTTCGGTCTCATCCCCTGTGGCCTCTTCCCTATTCACTTTTATTGTTTCGGGGAAATCATCTTGTCGACTTTCTCCCCGGTTATTTCTTTCTGACATTGACACGCTTCTCCCGTATCCAGTATTCCTGTGTCCCTGCAAATGGGACAGGAGTATTTCACTTCCATATAGTCGGGTTCATACCCGTTATCCGTCATAAGGAAGGCCTTTTCCATCTTCAGCGCTTCTTCCTTGTTCCTGAGCTGCTCCGTTATTTCCTGTTTGTTTACTGCATCTGATATTATCAATCTGGACAGCTCGGGGCCGATGCCTCCAAGCTCCTCGTCGATTTCCTTTACTCTGGGAACCTTGCCGTATACTTCTCCCTGTCTCTTTCGTGCCTCTTCCTCGTCTTTTTCTCTGAGGAGGCGGTAATACTCTCGTATATCCTGCCGGCTGAGACCCTCCGGGTTCTTTGAACCCCTGAGCTTCCCATCCTTCTTCCAGTTCTGGATAACTTTATTTACATAGTTGATATTGGGACTGCTTATTCCCGAAGTTCGCTTGCAGGCATCAAGGACCACATCCAGAGGCACGTTCATTTCGTCGAACCACACATCCATTATGCGCCTTTCTTCCTCTGTGGGATTTCGTGAAAATCCCAAAGCCTGAAAGACTCTTCTGTGCATATTGTTCTGGCGGTCCAGCTTTCCAAGGTGTTCTTCTATTGCCTTTACATCCCCCAGTCCCTGGGCTTCCCATTCCTTTACGATCTTTCCAACATACCTGATGTCGGTCTTCCTCCGTTTTTTCACGGAATATGCAAAGGCGTAGGCTATCGCTTCCGGCAGCACTCTGTAGTCCTCCAGCCAGGAGATGACCTCTCTGATCTCTGAGCTGTTGAACACCCTGCCGGTGGTCTGCTCTATCTCCGATATCATCCCTTTTATCTGGGGGTCGGACATATTGTCGCCGATCTGATGGTCTCCCTCATGCTGGCTGCTGTCCATCTGTCCATACATCTGCTGCCGCAGGGAAATGAACTCGATGTCGTAGTCGAACTGGTCGGAAGGATCCTTTCTGTGCTTTCTTATAAGACCCATCTTCTCCCAGTAATTCCACGCTTTCAGCACGTCCTCCTCATCCATGGTCAGGTGTCTTGCTATTTCCTTTCTGGAAATATCCACACCAAGATCCGCATGCATCAGAGCCAGCAGGTAGACCTTCAGGTAACCTTCCGGTGCCGTTGCCATAAACTCGTGTATGAATATATTCTCTATCCTGGTATCAAGCAGGAAGTATTCTTGTGTTTTATCTCTGAAATAACTCATCTGTTATATTCTATCCGTGGGTTACATAGGCGGCGCTATGTTTCCCGCGCTGTCTACAAATCTTGTTATCTTGCTGAGCCATGCAACGTGCAGCGTTCCCGTTGGACCGCTCCTCTGTTTTGCCAGAATGACCTCGCAGTCACCGGGTATGGCTTCTCCCTCGTTGTAATACTCGTCTCTATAGAGGAAAAGCACCATGTCCGCATCCTGCTCAATGGATCCGGATTCTCTCAGATCCGAGAGCATGGGTCTGTGATCCGATCTGGTCTCCGGAGCACGGGAAAGCTGTGACAGAACGAGTACCGGGCAGTCCAGTTCCCTTGCCAGAAGCTTCAGGTTTCTGGATATGACCGATATCTCCTGTGTTCTGGAATCGGCTCTGCCTTCGGGATTCATAAGCTGGAGGTAGTCTATTATCACAAGGTCCAGTCCGGATTCCGCCTTTACCCGGCGGCACTTGCTTTTCATTTCCATGATGCTGATTCCCGCAGTGTCGTCGATGTGTATGGTTGCCTTTGAAAGCTCTCTCAGAGCCTCGTTGATGTCGTCCCAATCGCTTCTCTGCAGGTTGCCCTTTTTCAGGTTCTGCATGTCCACTCGGGACTGCATGGCAAGCAGTCTCTGGCCCAGCTGTTCCTTGGACATCTCCAAGCTGAACAGCATCACGGAGGCGTTTCCTCTGGTGGCCGCATTGAGAGCCAAGGTAAGGGCAAAGGCCGTTTTACCCATTGCGGGCCTTGCCGCAAGGATTATCAGATCGGATTTCTGAAGGCCGGATGTTTTTTCGTCCAGCTCTTTGAATCCGGTGGTTATACCCGTAAGTCCACCATCCAGCTGAGCCGCCCTGTCGATTATCTCGATGTTCTCAAGGAGAACGTCTTTGATGTGGGCATACTGGCCCCGATGACGGCTCTGGGATATTTCGAATATCCCCTGTTCGGCGTAATCCAGGAGAGTCGTTGCTTCCATGGAGCCTTCATAGCCCTTTGCGGCAACGTCGCTGGCCGTTTCTATCAGTTTTCTGACGGATGATTTTTCCGCGACTATCTTGGCGTACTCTTCCGCATTTGCCGTGGTCGGTATCTCAGAAGAAAGAGCTCCCAGATATGCGCGGCCTCCCACCATTTCCAGTGTGCCCCGCCTCTTAAGCTCCTCCGAAACCGTGATGGTGTCCACCGGCGAGTTTTTGGCGTTAAGATCCACGATCGCCTTGAATATCTCACGGTGATTGGCATCATAAAAATCCCTTTCCTTGACTGTCTCCACAACGTCAAGGAGGGCTTCCGTGGAGAGCATCGCTGCTCCAAGCACCGATTTCTCGGCATCTATACTGTGAGGAGGGATTCTTTCTTCCATCGTTTCCGCCTTCCACCTAGTCTTCTATCGTAACGTTCACTTTCAGCTTAGCGGAAACATCCTGGAACAGCTTAAGGGTAACTGTGCTGTCTCCTGCCTGCTTTATGGGTCCGTCCATTTCTATCTTCTTCTTATCGATATCGATGCCCTCCTGTTCCTTGAGAGCCTCGGCAATATCCATGGATGTGATGGAACCGAAGAGCTTGCCGCTGTCTCCGCCCTTGCCCTTTATCTTAAGGACGATCTTCTCGAGAGACTTTGCCTGCTCCTGAGCTTTTTCCTTCTGTTCCTGCCACTTCTGGTCAGCGATTGCCTTTTGTTTTTCAAGGCTTCTGATATTTCCCTGGGTGGCTTCCTTTGCAAGCCCCTTTGGTATCAGCATGTTTCTGGCATAGCCGTCGTTGACTTTGACCACTTCCCCGGCCTTGCCCGTTCCTTTAACATCCTTTGTCAGTATCACTATCATATTTTATCCTCCTAATGTGAAGTTTTGACGAAATCCTCAAGTGTCTCCTCTATTTGGGAAAGAATCTCTTCGGGAGACATTTCCACCTTTGCGCCGGCAGTGTTGAGATGTCCTCCGCCGCCGAAC
>CADBRY010000094.1 GCA_902797195.1 uncultured Eubacteriales bacterium | reverse complement strand
GCCGGTTTTTTAGGCATGGCAAGAGTTGCCTTCTTAGTGGTTCTCTTGGGCTCGGGCATAGCAATGGAGGCCTTTTTTGTCCCCTTTGCCGGTGCTGATGATGATCCTGATTTCTCATCGTCGCTTTTTCTTGCCTTTGCACGAACCACCTTTGTCTCAGGTTCGTTCTTTCCCTTGGAAATGGTGTTTCGAATAGCAGCGGCATCTGAGTCCGAGAGCTCATCAGTCTGTCGTCTGACTTCCACGCCCATAGCTTTGGCTTTCTCCAGCACCTCTTTGCCGGTCAGCTTAAGCTCGGCCGCTAACTCTTTTATCTTCATTCACACTTCCTCCTTAAACTATCTGTTGTATGCTGACAACTCATTTAGAATAGTTTCCAAATTATCAGCTTTGACTTCTCCTCTGACGCTTCTTTTAAAAGCATTTCTTTTGGTCGCTTTGTTTATACACTTCCCGTCGGGGCAGAGATAGACGCCCCGGCCTTCCCCTTTTCCATCGGGATCAAGTGTAAGTCTGCCTTGGGAGTATACCATCCTGATCAGTTCATCCTTCGGTCTAGACTCCATGCACCCGATGCACCGTCTCATAGGGGCTTCTTTGCCTCGGGTCTTACTCATCAGTCTCCTCGGCCTCGGTCTCCTCGACTGCAGACTCTTCGTCTTCGTCGTCTTCAGCCTCGTCTTCGTCTTCCTCGTCGTCGTTCTCTTCAGACTCCTCTTCAGCCTCGATTTCTTCCACGTCCTCGGCCTCTTCTTCCATCTCTTCGATTATTTCTTCGTTGTCATAGTATTCGTTGTCGTCCAGCTCTTCATCCTCTTCGTAGCCCTCTTCTCCGTAGTACTGAGAATGGCTCTTGATATCGATTTTCCATCCGGAAAGCCTTGCGGCCAGGCGTACGTTCTGTCCCTCCTTACCGATGGCAAGTGACAGCTGAAAATCAGGCACAACCGCTGTTGCCTCTTTCAGTTCCTCATCCAGGATCACCTTCTCGACTTCTGCCGGAGAAAGTACGTTTCTTATAAGCACATAGGGATCATCATCCCATACTGTGATATCTATTTTTTCTCCAAAGAGTTCATCGACTATGTTCCTTACGCGGCTTCCGCCTGCACCTACACAGGCACCTACAGGATCCACATCTTCCTCTTCGGTATATACCGCGATCTTGGTTCTTGAACCTGCTTCTCTGGCAATGCTGCGGATCTCAACGATACCGTCTTCGATCTCGGGCACTTCCAGTTCAAATAGCCTCTCCACGAATCCGGGGTGTGTCCTTGAGAGGAAGATCTGAGGACCTTTTGCGCTCTTTCTCACATCCATGATGTAGGCTTTGATGCGGTCATTTACGCGGAATCTCTCTCCTGCAGCTCTTTCTCTTGCCACGAGGATACCTTCCGTATTTCCAATATTGACAAAAATGGTCTCGTTGCTGATCCTCTGGACAACACCTGTGATCAGATCTCCCTGTCTGTTCACATAGTTTTCGAAGACCATTCCTCTTTCAGCTTCCCTTATCTTCTGCACGACCACCTGCTTTGCGGTCTGTGCGGCTATTCTTCCGAAGTTCTGTGGGGTTACCTGATATTCGACCACATCCCCAACCTGGTATCTGTCGTCGATCTCCATGGCATCCTGCAGCGAGATCTGAGTGAATTCATCCTCTACCTCTTCCACAACATCTTTTCTCATGAGCACCTCAAGTCCGTCAAGGTCTCCGTCAAAGGCAACGCGGACGTTCTGGGACGTGCCGTAGTTCTTCTTATAGGCGGCCACCAACGCTGACTCGATGGCTTCCATAACAATCTCCTTGGTCAATCCCTTTTCCTGGATAAGATCATCGATTGCATTCATAAAATCACTCATTGTTTTCCTCCCACTATACTACGTTTTATATTCACAGTATGACCGCCAGTTTTGCTTTGGCGATCTCTGTCATATCCAACTTATACTCTTTTCCCTCATCGGTAACTATTTCTACGGTATCATCGTCAGCCGCCTTAAGTGTTCCGGTGATGTTCTTTGTGCCGTCTACCGCCTTGTACAGCTTGACATCCACCACCTTGCCTATAGCCCTGGTGTAGTGCCAGGCCTCGATAAGCGGTCTGTCCATCCCCGGAGACGATACTTCCAGATAATAGTTCTGTGTGATCGGGTCGGTCTCATCCAGCTTATCACTCAGATATCTGCTGACCTTCTCACAATCCTCGGTGCTTATGTAGGGTCCGCCGGCAGAATCCTCTCCGTCCGCCGTGTCTGATACCCTGTCCTGCGCCTTGTCGATATACACCCTCAGAAACCAGTCGCCACCCTCTTTTATGAACTCCGTATGATAAAGTTCATAGCCTTCTTTTTCAAGAAAAGGAGCGAGTATTTCCGATGCTGTCTCCGTTGCTTTCTTCTTAGCCATAAGCTGAAAAAACCTCAAAAGAAGAGTGGGCGCCTGCCCACTCTGCTCAAACTCTAACTTTTACAGTGCATATACTAACACAAATCTGCAGTAAAATGCAAGAAATATTCGATTCACCCAAACATGCTTATCTGCGCTGTTTCCGGAAGGCCCTCAAGCACTCCGTGGATCCTCAGCTCCTCGATGGCGGTTTTGTTGACTTTGCCTCTGAGAGATACGTCTTCCACCGTCATATAAGGCTGCTTTTCGTAGCCTGCCTCAAAGGCCTTTGCCGCCCCCTCGCCTATGCCGTTTATTGCAACAAAGGGAAGTACGACTTTTCCGTCCTTAACAACGAACCTGACCGCATCTGAGACTCCAAGCCTTGCGGGAGCAAACTCGAATCCTCTGGCGCACATCTCATATGCGACTTCAAGGACAGGAAGATCCGCCTCTTCTTTCTTGGTGGCGTCGTCTCCCTTTTTCATGATCTCTTCTATGCGAAGGTCGATAGCTTCCTTGCCCTGCATTATGGTTTTCTCGTCAAAATTCTCCACCTTTGCCGTAAAGTAAACGGAATAGAACTCCAGTGGATGATATACCTTGTAATAGGCTATCCTCGTGGACATGATGACGTAGGCAACGGCGTGAGCCCTCGGGAACATATACTGTATTTTTTTACATGAATCGATATACCAGTCTGGAACATCGTGTTCCATCATCAGCTGTTCCTGCTCCTCCGTAAGGCCTTTTCCCTTACGGACTTTTTCCATGATAGTGAAAGCATCGGAATCGGGCAGACCCTTTTTCCTCAGATAATTCATTATGTCGTCACGGGTGGCGATGGCCTCCTTCATGGTGGCCGTTCCATCCACTATAAGATCTCTGGCGTTTCCGACCCAGACATCTGTACCGTGAGAAAATCCCGAGATCCTTACAAGCTCCTCAAAGGTTGTGGGCTTGACGTCATCCAGCATTTTTCTCACGAAGGGTGTTCCAAACTCCGGGATCCCGTAACTGCCGTGTGTGAATTTGTAATCCGGATCTTTGATATCAAGTCCCTCTGTTCCGTTGAATATTGTCATAACTGTCGGATCCTTGATTGGCACCTTAAGAGGATCCACTCCCGTCATATCCTGAAGTTGCCTTATCATCGAAGGTGCATCGTGCCCCAGTATGTCCAGCTTCAAAAGGTTCTGATCTATGGAATGATAACCAAAGTGGGTGGTAACTATATCCGACTT
>CADBRY010000093.1 GCA_902797195.1 uncultured Eubacteriales bacterium | reverse complement strand
TGCCACCTCTGCCTGAATGTATGTCCTGTACAGGAATGCATCACTCCGGGAGAGATCAAGTGGAAGGTAAGAGATAAGAAGGGCAACGTTGAGCGCGATGCCAAGGATGCCTCCAAGATCAAGTTCAAGAAGGACAAGAAGAAGGAGAAATCCCTCAATCTCAAAGCACACTACGAATAAGAACCCTGTTGCAAAAGCAACGGTTCATGAGGCGAATGCGGGGGGGCATTCGCCTCTTTTTATGAACTGCCCAAATCTACGATTTGGCGCGCAGTTCAAACGCGAGAATCACAGCGCTTCAGCGCGTGGTGATTCTTCCGCGCATTAACTGCCCCCGGCCGACTTCCGAGGGACAGGATGCGGCAGATCTGCCGGATGGATGGATGTCTCGTCACCGAACTCTGCCTTCATAAGATCCAGCCCGTGACGCATCGCTGAGTCCCTTGGCAGATATTCGGTCATGTCCTTGTTGATGTTGACAAGCGGAATCAGTGCGGCGTACCCAAGAGCGAGTGCGAGGTTAGATATACCTAATTATGAATAAACTATGAATAAATGGACAAAAATTGCCCAAAATTCATATTTTTTGGTGTAAATAGCTTGTGGATGAGACGTGTTTTTACAAAAAATGCCAAAAAACCGGCTATTTTAACCCTATTTTATCCATTATTTACAATTATTGTTAGAAATAATATGAATAAGCGCTCTGAAATGCCGATTTATTCACAGTTTTAGGTCAGATCCGGCCAACCGAACCCCCTCGAGAGGTCAGATCCGGCCAATCGAACGCCCTCGAGAGGCAAAGCCCGGCCAACCTACCCCCCTCCGGCCAGTGCCAAACCCCCGCCGGGGCGGCCTTGGAAATTATTGCATAATATGTAAATACATGATACAATCTTCGCAGGTGTGAGATAAAGGGAGAGAGATTAAGTATATATGCAGGAGGAAATTAGTATGAAGTTGAAAAAGGCAGTGTTATTAACTCTTGTAGCATCTATGGCTGTGGCCATGGTGATATTTGTTGCAGGCTGCGGAGATGACGAGAATGAATCGGAGCCTGCACCCACAGAGACAGAGGCTACAGAGGAGACAACAACAACACAGGCACCAAAAGAAACCGACCCGCTCAAAACTCAGCTTCAGAGTATGATAGAACAGTATGGTAGAGGATCGGCGGACGGCAAAGGAGTCACATACGCCAAGGCTGTTGATATGGATGGAGACGGCAAACCTGAGCTGGTGACTATCCACGATATGAAGGCGGAGATCTTCGCCGTGAAAGGCAAGAAGGCCGAAAGCATATTTACAGGTAACATCGGGATCCAGTATGGGCAGACCAGCGCAGGATATGAGGTGCTTCTCAATGAAAAGAAAAATCCTGTTTCCCTGGTACTGTTCAACTCAACAAACGAGTGGGTAAATGAAAACATCACCGTTGTGACCGTTGTCGATGGAGCCGCAGTAGAAAAGAATATGAGTGCATCCACAAATGGTGAAAACGATACTCCGGCAAGAGAAGAGCTTGTAAACTTCTCTATCGACGGAGCAACGGCGCTTGCTGCAGACTACAACGAGGAATACGATAAGCTTAGGGAAGGAGCAGAGAGCATCAACCCCATGAATCCGGCAGATCTGGATGAGGTCATGGCGGGAATGTGATGCGGTCATAGTATGATACAACTACGCAATGTTTCAAAGTTTTATTACAGCAAGGGGCTTATAGCCAGCGGAATCTCCAAGGTCAATCTGGAATTTGATCTTGGAGAATTTGTCGTTATCACGGGTGAATCCGGAAGCGGTAAAACGACCCTTCTCAATGTCATATCCGGACTGGACTCCTATGAAGAAGGAGAAATGTTCATCGACGGGCAGGAGACGAGTCACTACCTTGCGGCGGACTTTGAGAAATACAGAAAAAAATACATAGGAAACATATTTCAGCATTACAATCTGATAAACAGCTATACCGTATATCAGAACGTGGAGCTGATACTTCTCATCAACGGGTATAAA
This sequence comes from uncultured Eubacteriales bacterium, assembly GCA_902797195.1. Taxonomy (GTDB): domain Bacteria; phylum Bacillota; class Clostridia; order Peptostreptococcales; family Anaerovoracaceae; genus Lentihominibacter. Next base: position 8,468 of record CADBRY010000093.1, on the reverse strand, counting down.
AGCAAGGAAATAAGGAGACGAGTCAGCGAGATAATCGATCGCGTTGGTCTTTCCTCATTTAAGAACACCAAGGTATCAAAGCTGTCGGGCGGACAGAGGCAGAGAGTCTCCATAGCAAGAGCTCTGGCCAAAGATACGGACATCATAGTCGCCGACGAACCTACGGGCAATCTGGATAGCGAATCCGCCGAAGGGATAGCCCAGCTTTTAAGTGAGATATCCAAGGATAAACTGGTTATAGTTGTAACCCACAACTACGATCAGTTCAGACAATACGCCACCCGCAGAGTCAAGATGCACGACGGAAAGGTGATCGAGAATGTGGACTTCAGGACCAATGCCACCTACGGGGGCAAGTGGGGGCTGCAGAAGGCGGGAAACATTTCTCCTATCAGCAGGCTGAGGCTGGGATTCAGAAACACCTTCAATATCTTCTATAAATTCCTGCTGCTTCTGATAGTATTTCTCTTCATGGTATTCGCGGTGGCATCTCAGTATACGACCTTTGTAAATGAAAAGTATCAGAGCAATCTGGGCGGGTATAATTCCTACTTTATGAACTACTCGGATAATCGTATCGTTCTGAAAAAGCAGGATGGAGCCGAGTTCAATCAGGACGATTACAACGCCCTTTCAAACGTGGGGAATGTGGAATCCGTCGTTATGAACGATATTCTTTTGGACACTTCTCTCTTTGTGGAGAACGAAATCTTTTCCTACGAAACATATCCAAGATCTCTCAACGAATTCCGGGGAAAGCTTACGGCGGGAAGGATGCCGGAAGCGGACGATGAAGTTATCATAGCCGGGCAGGACGATGAGTACGCATTCTCCAGAGATATGATCGATTCCATCCTGGACCAGGAGTTCAACGTAATGGTCAACGATGAGGATGAAGTGAAGGTCAAGATAGTTGGAGCCGTTCTGAGAAATGAAGAGGACAGCTACAGCTATGCGGGGGACCTTTATATGAATGATGACAAGATCAGTCAGCTGCTTGAGACCGCATACAGCACGGGAAGCAGAGTGACCACCACCATAAACGGCAAGGACATGGATTACAACCAGGGCGATCCCATGTACAGGATCATGGTATCGGACAAAGTCGAGAAGGGTACCGCGGTCATGACGGAAGAAGTGGAGAACTTCTACATAACCCAAAGCAATCAGGACGAAATGGATATAGAGAGCGCCACCCAGCCGGTTTCAAAGGCAAAGGGAAAGACAATAAATGTCAGGGTGGAGAATATGTTCTTCAAGGACAGCATCGACCTGACAATTGCCGACACTTACAACGATAAGACCTTTGAGAAAAAGACCGGAAACTCAGACTACGATCTTTATGTGGGAGCCACATTCATCAACCCGGATGACTTTGATGAGCTCTTCAACAAAGGCAACTATCAGTGCTCCGTATTCGTTTCCGATCTCAAGGAACTGCAGGAAACAAACGAAGCCATAAAGAGACTGGGATACCAGACTCTGCCCCTTAAGGATACGGTAGCCATAGAGGGACAGGACGTTCAGTCCATGATCAAAGTCCCAATAACCATACTTATAATAGCAGCCATATTTGCCATATCCTATCTGGTTGCGGGACTGATACTCAGATCCAGGACGGTATACTTCAGCATTTTAAGGATGCTGGGAATGGCCAAGAACCACCTGAGGAGCATTCTGAATATAGAAGTGTTCCTTGTGATGAACATTGCCTTTGCAATATTCCTGGCCGTAGTATTCCTGGTCAAGCAGGGATACATAAATATAGAGTATCTGAAAACTCTTGTGGACTATCTGGCGATGCGGGACTTCTTCATACTTTATGGACTCACCGCATTCATGGCAATAATGATATCAACGTGGTTCTCCCAGAAGCTGTTTAAGAAAACGGCCATGGGCAACTTCAGAGAGGAGGTGTGATCGTGGTAAGGCTGGAACATGTTCACAAATACTTCTTCAGACGGAGAAGGAATGAGATCCACGCGATCAACGATACATCTCTTCAGACGGAAGACAAGGGGCTGGTGGCTCTTCTTGGTCCTTCGGGATGCGGTAAGACGACACTGCTCAATGCCATCGGCGGTCTGGACAAGGTGAATAAAGGCAACATCTACATCAACGGCCAGAGGATTTCGCGAAGGACTTCCGGCGCCGTTGACAGGATAAGGACCCTGAGCATCGGATATATATTCCAGAACTATAATCTGGTTGATAACATGACCGTCTACGACAACGTGGCCATGGCTTTGAGGATGATAGGCATCAAGAACAAGGCCGAGATCAAGGAGAAGGTCACCTACGTTCTCGAAAAGGTTGGCATGTATCGCTACAGAAACCGTTACGCGGACATGCTCTCCGGAGGTGAGCGGCAGAGAGTTGGTATTGCCAGAGCGCTGGTTAAGAATCCGACTATCGTTATCGCCGACGAACCTACGGGTAACCTGGACAGCAAGAACACCATCGAGGTAATGAATATTATCAAGTCCATAGCTCAGGAGAAGCTGGTCATCCTCGTTACCCACGAGGAAAAGCTGGCGGACTTTTATGCTGACAGGATAATTAGAATCAAGGATGGAAAGATCGAGTCCGACGAGATCAACGCCAACAGCAGAGGGCTGGATTACAGACTTGAGAACAAGATATATCTGAAGGATATACGGGACCATCAGAGGGTAACGACCGACAAATACAACGTTGACTTTTACAGCGACGGCAGCAGGATAGATCTGGACATCGTAGTCAGAGGCGGCAATATTTATGTAAAGACAAAGGACGACATGACCAGCCTTGAAGTGGTTGACGAACAGTCGGCGGTGGAGCTCATTGACGATCACTACAGAGAGATGACTGCGGAAGAGTCCAGGGATCATTTTGATACACAGAAGCTGGACACTCTCTCAAAGCGTAAATACACCTCCATTTTGAATCCTGTCACTTTGATCAAGAGAGGGTTCAAAACGGTTTCCGACTACCCCACACTTAAGAAGATACTCCTTGCGGGATTCTGCATTTCGGCAGGGTTCATCACCTATGCCGTAAGCATGACCTTTGGAACTCTTCATATCACAGATGACCAGTTCACCACCGAGGACAAGGACTATCTTACGGTGGTTGGAAAGAACATAAGCATAAATTCCTATGTGGATTATCAGAGCAGTGAGGATCTGGAATATGTGATGCCGGGTGATTCAAAGATCAGTCTTCCTCTTAAGCTGGATCAGTTCTACCAGACAAGAGATGCCATGGTGAATCTGACAGGATCTCTTTCCAGTGTGGACCGGGTGAAAAAAACAGACATAATGCATGGCACCCTTCCCGCCAATGAAAAGGAGATCTGCGTTGACAGAATGGTTTTGAGGAATGCCATGGATGAGCAGTTCACAAAGGAACTGGGCCTGGGAACATATAAGAGTTTTGTGGGGCAGACGTTGAACATCCCAAGACTTGGAGAGCTGACCATAGTGGGCGTCACCAACAAGCAGGTGCCGTGTATATATGCCAGCGAAGATATCTTCATAAACCTGATCGCCAATGCGGTTGAAGCGGACGCGGAATACTATGTGGAAGATACAGGGGATCCGGAAGGTGAGAACATAGCCGGAACACTTATAGACTACACCCTCATGGAGAATGAGGTCACCAAGGCTAAGGGAGACTGGCCGGAAGACAAGTACGAGGTCATGGTCAATGAAAAGAACAAGGACGATGCCGCTTTCAAAATCGGCCGTCAGGTATCCACAAAGATCAACGACAAAAAGCTGATGATCGTCGGTTACTACAGTGACCCGAAGGACAGCGACTACTTCCTCGTAAACGAGACCATGATCAAATACAAGCTGATCAAGGAAAAGAAAAACATGACCATATGCCCAAAGAACAAAACCGCCACCTTAAGCAGGCTCAAGGAAGAAGGGGTAAATGTTCGTGATGTCTACTCCCAGAACAGAAGCAAATACATGAAGGAAAAGAGAAGCTCCATGCTTTCCATCCTCGTGCTCGCGGGTGTAATACTGGGAATATCCTTCATTGAAATATTCCTGATGATCAGAGCCTCCTTCCTCTCGAGAATAAAAGAGGTGGGAGTATACAGAGCCATCGGCGTCAAGAAGAGAGATATATATAAGATGTTCTCGGGAGAGATCCTGGCCATAACGACCATAGCGTCCATCCCGGGATTCCTGTTCATGTCCTTCATTATTACAAGGCTTATGAGGGTGTCATATCTGAGGGATATGTATATGATGAATTCCTGGATAATGATAATATGTCTGATAGTGATCTTTGGACTCAATGTGATCTTCGGACTTATGCCGGTGTGGAGGACCATACGCAAAACTCCGGCTGCCATACTTTCAAGGACTGACGTGAACTGATGACGACTGACTGAGACAGATGGAACTTATGATAAGAGAAGGAGCCTGGTCAAATGAGTAAGATAAAAGTATCTTCGATCCTTATCGCATTGTGCTACATAGCACTTGGGCTGCTGTTCATTGTAAGACCGATGAACGTGGAAAGCGCACTGTGTTATGTGCTTGCTGTGGCTGTAGCGGTCTTTGGACTGCTGTACCTTGTGGGGTACTTCATAGCATCCGCCTCAACGGAGGAGGGCAGCAACGGATTCGCAATAGGTATCCTGATGCTGATGATGGCCGTGTTCATAATCGTAAAGCAGGATCTGATAATCACTCTGGTGCCATTCCTCTTCGGAGTGATGGTAATGATAAGAGGACTGTTCACCATCCAGACGGCCTTCAGGATAAAGAGACTTGGTTTCCCCATGGGGCTCACTCTCATAATGGGTCTTGTGATAATGGCCTTCGGTCTCTTCATCATGCTCTTCCCCCTGGAGACGGGAGAGGCCCTGTTCATAATCATCGGATGCGGACTTATGGCGGCAGGAATATCCGGGATCATCGAAGAGATCCTGTCCCTTACCATGCACCGCAGAAGAGAACACGAAAAGGAAAGGCTGAAGGATATGGGTCCAGCCGTCAGGACATATGACGCTGAGGCCGACGAAGGGGATGCTGTTGAAGAGGCCGCCCCTAAGATGATCGAAGAAGCCGCGCCGGAGGCCGATGTAAAGGCAACGGAAGCCGCGCCGGAAAAAGCCGCCGGAAAAGCAACGGAAGCCGTCGACGCAAAAACAGAAAAAGCCGATGTAAAGGCAACGGAAGCTGCCGACGCAAAAATAGAAAAAGTCGCCGGGATAGAGGCGGCTGGAGCTGCTGAAGCGGAGAAGGCCGAAGAGCCTGCGCCCAAGACCGAGGCCTGACCTGCGGAAGAGACCCGCCCTGCAGAAGAGGCCCGCCCTAAACGAGCAGGGCTTCGATCCTTGATCTGGTACGCTCCTCCCCGAGGATCTGCTGGATCTCCCAAACATCGGGAGACTGACTGCGCCCGACTATAGCCAGACGAATTACTGTGGACACGTGACCTACGTGTCCTTTGTATTCATCGGGGTTTTTCTTGTAGTCCTTAGGCTTGGCGGCATAACCCAGATCTGTGGCGATGGTTCTGATCTTATCGAACCACTGACTCTGGTCATCATTGTGGTCGTAACTTTCAAGATAACGGCGCAGGATCTCTGAGGCATCCCCATCCGAAACTTCTTCAGGGACAGTCTCCCGGATCATGAAACAGTCATCGTAGAAATATGAAATGAAGTCAAACATCTGGCCGGCACTGATAAAGTCCTTGCGTGGCTTCTTGCCCTCGCGTCCAATGGCCAGGATCTTTATCAGGTATTCCGGAGCCGCTGAAGTTGTCGCGCTATCGGAAGCCGCCGGGCCATCTGCACCGGCCGCGCCCTCGCTCACACCGTCACCGAGAAGCAAAGGAACTATTTCCGGTCTGCATTCTTTTGCCCAGTCGATCATAAACTCTGCGAGTTCTTCCGGCGGGATCCTGAGAAGCACATCCTTTGAAACATCATTAAGTTTATTGAGATCGAACAGTGCGCCGGCGCTGTTCATTTTCTCAATGGAAAATTCAAAATCCTCCAAAGGAGTATCGGGATTGGCGGCCCGCCACTCCTCGAAGTCTGAGTTAAGGATGGTCATGAGATATTCCTTGACCGCAAGGGGATGGTAACCCTCGCTTCTGTAGTAATCAAGGGAAAGCTCCGGATCCAGTCTTTTGCTCAGCTTGCGCTTGTTGCCCGTTTCGTCGTCGATCTTCATCAGCACCGCGGTGTGGCAGTAGACTGGAAGATCGAATCCAAGAGCCTCAAACAATTCCACGTGGATGGGAAGTGACATGAGCCATTCCTCTCCTCTGACCACGTGGGTGGTTCTCATGAGATGATCGTCAACTGCGTGAGCAAAGTGATAGGTTGGGATGCCGTTGGCTTTGAGAATGACAACATCCTGATCGTTGGCCGGCATGGCAACCTCGCCACGGATGCCGTCCTTAAGATGGATGTAGATCCTTCCGTCGTGGTTGGCATACGTGACACCTCCATCCCTTTCGCAGGCGGAACCTGTTTCATTAAGGCAATGGTCAGGATCGACTTCGTTGCCTTTGCTCCTGAGCCTTACCACATAGGGCAGGCCCGCGGCGATGTTCGATTCTATTTCCTCGTAGGACAGGCTGCGGCTCTTCTCGGCGTACTTGCCGTAGATACCGGTGGTCTCTCCGTTGGCCTCCTGGGTTTTCCTGATCTCCGCAAGATCTTCCTCAGTCAGGAAACAGGGATAGGCCTTGCCTTTGGAAACAAGATCCTTGACATAGATCTGGTAAATGTCCTTTCGCTGACTTTGGTAGTAGGGACCGTAGTCTCCGCTCATGCCGGCGCCCTCGTCGAATTTGATCCCGAAAAAATCCAGGGCCGAGGTAACAGTCTCCACCGCACCTTCCACATAGCGCTTGTCGTCGGTGTCTTCGATACGAAGGTAGAAGAGTCCGTTGCTCAGGCGGGCCATGCGCTCGTCCACAAATGCTCCGTAAAGGTTTCCAAGATGAATGAATCCTGTGGGGCTCGGGCCCATACGCGTTACCATGGCTCCCTGGGGAAGCTGCCTTTTGGGAAAGCGATCCTCAAGTTCTGAGGGAGTTCCGGTTACCTCGGGGAAAAGCAATGCAGCCAGTTTGTTATTATCCATGTTAAATCTCCATAAAAAATGACTTCAGCAAATAATTTTTCTATAAAACATATACAGGTATTGTAACAAAAAAACACTTCCTGTTGAACACGGGATTTTTCAAGGTTTGTGTATGGTTATGCATAAAATTGTATACAGTATAAATTAAAGAAATATTTTAAATTGTTGAAATAAAAAGAATAAAACCAGTTACATATTTAAAATTTTGTAGTATAATCAATTTGTAATTGTTCATTATATTCTGAAAAATGGAGGTGTTTTATGGCTAAGTATTCACAAGTTGAATCAGGTGGTCTGTTTGAACTTACTGAAGAAGCCAGAGCGGAACTGCAGAGTTCTCCATACTACAATGAAGACCTGCGTCCCTCGACGGTTGCCGAACGTAAGTGGACCACGTACAACATCACGATGCTTTGGGTCGGAATGTCGATCTGTATTCCGTCTCTGTCGCTGGCGTCGGGACTTATCGGAATGGGTGTTTCTCCCTGGCTTTCAGTTATCAATGTAGCTCTGGGAAACATTATCATCCTGATACCGATCCAGCTGAACTCTCAGATCGGTACCAAATACGGTATCCCATTCCCGCTCTTTGCGAGATTGACCTTTGGTACAATTGGCGCGCAGATCCCTGCACTGCTGAGAGCACTGACCGCCTGCGGATGGTGTTCAGTACAGGCATGGGTCGGCGGCGGCGCTGTTGGCGCTATCATTGGTGTATTCGTTAAGAAGTTTGCAGATCCCAATTGGATGATGAGCCTTCCTTCATGGGGTGGCATGCAGCCTGCACAGGCCGGCCAGTTCATCGGCTATATCATCTTCATGATCTTCATCGCATGGGTCGCCTACAATGGCATGGACAGAATCAAGATCGTCCAGGACATCGGTGGTCCGCTTCTTATCGTCATCATGATCGCACTGCTCATCTGGTCCGCATCCATCGTTCCCGATGGAACAGGATTCTGGGGAGTTATGAGCCAGGGCAATGATGAAGCTCTGATCGAACAGAACGGTGGTTTCGCACTGGTATATCTGGGCGGTCTTATGGGTAACATCGCATTCTGGGCTACAATGGCTCTGAATATTCCTGACTTCTCACGTTATGCAAGATCTCAGGGAGACCAGTTCAAGGGACAGCTCTTCGGTATGCCGCTGCCAATGGCATTCTGCGCATTCGTTGGCGCATACTATGCACAGGCAACAAAGATGGCCTATGGCGAAGCTATGTTCGACCCCACCGGAGTTCTGTATCACATCGAGAACCCGATCGTCGTTCTTATCTCCGCTATCGGTACAGTTGCAGCAACCATCACTACCTGCGTAGCTGCTAACGTTGTTGCTCCGGCAAACGGAATCTCCAACATC
>CADBRY010000092.1 GCA_902797195.1 uncultured Eubacteriales bacterium | reverse complement strand
GACAACAAGAGATATGTTGTTGGGGCAGGTGTCAACACAAGGGACTATGAAGAGAGGATCCCGGCTCTTGTAGAGGCGGGAGCGGATGTGCTTTGCATAGACTCTTCCGAAGGTTATTCCCAGTGGCAGGCGGAGACCCTGGCCTTTGTCCGCGGGAAATACGGGGACAAGGTGAAGATCGGCGCAGGAAACGTGGTGGACGGCGAGGGCTTCAGATTCCTTGCGGAGGCGGGAGCCGACTTTATCAAGATCGGTATCGGAGGAGGCTCCATATGTATCACCAGAGAACAGAAGGGAATAGGAAGAGGTCAGGCATCGGCGGTCATCGATGTTGCAAAGGCAAGAAATGAGTATTACGAGGAAACGGGGATCTACATTCCCATATGTTCAGACGGAGGGATCGTATACGACTACCATATGACTTTGGCCCTGGCCATGGGTGCTGACTTCCTTATGCTTGGAAGATATTTTTCAAGGTTCGACGAATCCCCCACCAACAGGCTGAATGTGAATGGAACCTATGTTAAGGAATACTGGGGCGAAGGATCGGCAAGAGCGAGAAACTGGCAGAGATACGATCTTGGGGGAGACAGCGGCATGAAGTTCGAAGAAGGTGTGGACTCCTATGTTCCATATGCGGGTCCCCTGAGCGACAACGTGCGTCAGTCCCTGCTCAAGGTCAAGTCCACAATGTGCAACTGCGGCGCCCTTACCATTCCCGATCTTCAGAAGAATGCCAAGATAACTTTGGTATCCGCCACAAGCATCGTAGAGGGCGGCGCCCACGATGTTATCCTTAAGGACACCACTTCAAGCAACAACAACAGATAAGCGGTATTGAGATCAATAATCAGTTATAACGGAGGATATAAAAAATGAAAATTCAGTTTTGCGGAGCAACTACAGGTGTGACGGGCTCATGTCATTTGATCACTACGGGGGAACACAAAGTTCTTCTTGACTGCGGCCAGTTCCAGGGGGGAAAGGCCCAGGATGAAATGAACTTTGAGGATTTTCCCTTTGATCCCGCGGAGGTGGAATATCTGGTACTGAGCCACGCTCATATCGACCACTGCGGAAGGATCCCCCTTCTGGTCAAGAGAGGCTTCAAAGGAGAAATCTACTGCACCGACGCCACGGCGGATCTTCTGGACATAATGCTAAAGGACAGCGCATACATCCACGAGAAGGAAGCTGAGTGGCAGAACCGCAAGAATGAACGTGCGGGAAGACCTTTGGTGGAAGCTCTGTACACGGCAAAGGATGCGGAGGATGCTCTGAAACTGGTCCATCCCGTTCTCTACGATCAGCTGATCGAACTTAACGATAAGATAAAGATAGTATTCAACGATGCGGGACATATCCTTGGTTCCGCAATAACGGAGATCTGGGTAAATGAAGGAGAGACCGTATCCAAGATAGTCTTCTCCGGCGACCTGGGCGTAATGGACAGACCCATACTCAGAGATCCCACCATCATCAAAAAAGCCGACTACGTTATCATGGAGTCCACATACGGCAACCGCCTGCATACGGAGAACGCCATGGACGTAAAGAAGCTGATGGACATCATAAGAAACACCGCCATGAGAGGGGGCAATACCATCATACCTTCCTTCGCCGTAGGCAGGACCCAGGAGCTCATCTACGAACTAAACAGGGTGATAGACAGCGATTCGGAATACAGGGAGGCCTTCAAGAACCTGAAGTTCTACGTGGACAGTCCCATGGCTCACAATGCCACGGAAGCCTTCAAGAACAATGCTCAGGTGTTCGATGATGAGACCAAGGAATATATAAGCAGGGGGGACAATCCTCTGGAATTCGAAAACCTGAAATTCACCCGAACCAGTGAAGAGTCCCAGTGGCTGAACATTGACAATGAACCGAAGGTCATAATCTCCGCCAGCGGCATGTGCGAGGCGGGAAGGATAAGACATCATCTGAAGCACAATCTCTGGAATGAAAAGTCAAGCATAGTCTTTGTGGGATATCAGGCCGAAGGCACCCTTGGGCGCATGCTGGTGGAAGGAGCGGACGAGGTCACCCTCTTCGGTGAGAAGATACAGGTGAAGGCGGAGATACACAACCTTGAAGGTTTCTCCGGACACGCTGACAAAGACGGACTCATGGAGTGGATCAGCGGATTCCAGGTTGCTCCCAAGAAAATTTTCCTGGTGCACGGTGAGCCTCAGGCAAAGATCGACTTTGCCCAGGCAATAAAGGAGAAGCTGGGCTACGATGCGGTGGTGGTAAACGCCAACGCGGAATACGAACTGGAAACATCCACAGGTGAAGTGGTGGGTATGGAAGAGGCCATGGAAGAAATCATCGACGAGGAGAAGATCAACACGGCCAGAAACAACCTCTTCAACATAAGGCGCCGTCTGGAAGACATCATCTACAATACGGAGCTGCAGATAAGCCAGGAGACGTCCCCGGAAAAACTTGCAAAGATAAACAATATAATATTGGAGCTTGAAAAGTCCACCATCCTTTTGGGAAGCACCCTTACCCAGGGGGATGATAACAATGAAAACATAGAGCTCACAAGCGCGGATCTGGCCAGCATAGAAGCGGCAAAGAAAATAGAGGAACAGAAGAAGCAGAAACGTGAAGAAGAGCTTGATGAACCGGGCAAAAAAGGGAAGAAAAAAGCAGGTAAAAAGAAGCGTCGCTAAAGGAAGCGGCGCTTCCTTTTTTGAGCGAGTTTTCAGAAAATAACGAAAACAATTTATATGTGTTTTATCGAGAAACATTGTGTTAAAATGTCTTTAGTTATCTATGCTCATATGAGCATCAAGCATATCTTTTTTAAGGAGGTAAGAGAATGTTAAGAGAAGCATTACCTAAAATCGTTACTCCCCTGCCAGGCCCCAAGGCTAAGGAAATCATGGACAGAAGAGCGGCAGCAGTACCCAACGGAATCGGAACAGCTTACAAAGCAGTTATCGAAAAGGGTGAAGGCGCAATGTTCCAGGACGTTGATGGAAACATCTTCCTCGATTG
>CADBRY010000091.1 GCA_902797195.1 uncultured Eubacteriales bacterium | reverse complement strand
CCCATTCAGAGAGACATCCAACATCAAGGACGGCTCCAACGTTATGGCTGACATGGCGGTCCAGTGTTTCGCAGGAAACGCAGCAAGAGGCATGAGCCTTTGCGCACTCCACAACGGAGGCGGAGTAGGTATCGGAAAGGCAATCAACGGCGGCTTCGGACTTCTTCTTGACGGAAGCGAGAGAGTGGACAAGATCCTCCACTCAGCTATGATGTGGGATGTTATGGGCGGCGTTGCCAGAAGAAACTGGGCAAGAAACGAAAATGCCGTGGAGACTTCCGTAGCATACAATGCCAACTACGCCGGCAAGGGACATATCACCATCCCCTATGTGGCAGATGATGATCTTGTGGAAAAAGTCGTTGACGAATTCGTGAAATAAGCGATCAATAATAAGGAAGTTAAGATTATGAGACGTACCTTGATAAAAAACATAGGCTGCCTGCAGACCCCTACCGGAAGCTATAGCCACAAGGGCAGCAAACAGGGCGCCAACGAAAAATATATGGACGCATGTGTTGCCATAGAAGACAGTAAGATCTCCGAGATAACCGAGGACGGCAAGGTCCCCGACGGTGATTTCGACGAAGTCATCGATGCGGGAGGAAACCTTGTGACCCCCGGCCTCGTGGACGGACACACCCATCTGGTCTTCGGCGGATACCGTCAGCACGAGATAGCCATGAAGCTGGCGGGTGCGGGATATCTGGATATCCTGAGAGCCGGAGGCGGGATCCTGGATACGGTCCGCAAGACCAGGGACGCATCCGAAGAGGAGCTGTACGAAAAATCCAGAGCCTTTCTGGATGAGATGCTCAGCTTCGGAGTCACATCCTGCGAAGCCAAGAGCGGTTACGGGCTGGACCCGGAAAACGAGATCAAGATGCTGAACGTCATAGGTCAGCTGGATCAGAAACATGTTATGGATGTGGCTGCCACTTTTATGGGAGCTCACGCCATTCCTCCCGAGTACGAGGGCAAGGGTGACGAATACATCGAAATGATGTGCAATGAGCTGATGCCTCAGGTCAGAGAGCAGGGCCTTGCGGAATTCTGCGACATCTTCTGTGAGGACTCAGTGTTCAACGCGGCTCAGAGCAGACGCTATCTTGAAAAGGCAAGGGAGCTGGGGTTCTCACTCAAGATCCACGCCGATGAGATAGAAGCCATCGGAGGTTCCCAGCTTGCGGGAGAGCTTGGAGCTGTTTCCGCCGAACACCTTATAGCAATAGAAGAAGACGGAATGGATGCCATGGCGGAGGGAGGAACCACGGCCATGCTGCTTCCCGCAACTTCCTTCTATCTGGATAAGACCTACGCACCTGCAAGGACCATGATCGAAAAGGGGATCCCCGTCGCCATAGCAAGCGACTTCAACCCCGGTTCATGTCCCTCTTTGAATCTGCAGTTCGCCATCAACCTGGGATCCCTCAAATACAGGATGACTCCCGAGGAAGTCCTGACAGCGGTGACCATCAACCCGGCATGCGCCATAGGAAGAGGGGATCTTGCGGGAACGGTAGAGCCCGGCAAACAGGCTGATCTTGTCATCTGGGATGCTCCCGACTTTGAGATGGTCTGCTACAGATTCGGATCCAATCTGGCTAAACACGTCATCAAAAAGGGCGTGCTGGTAAAATAGATGAACAACTTGCAGCAACTTCACTGTACGACTGAAAGGAAAAGGATATGAAACTGATCGAACTTAAACTGAACGAATATCTGGATGTGCTCCTCTCGGATGCACCGGCACCCGGCGGCGGTTCCGTAAGCGCACTTGCGGGAGCCCAGGGGGCGGCTCTTATGGCCATGGTCTGCGACCTTACCACATCCAAGGAAAAGTTTGCGGATGACCACGCACTCTGCGCCGAGCTTCGCCAGAAGGCAGGCGACCTCTACGAGGGATTTGCAAAGGCAATAGATGAGGACACGGAAGCCTTTAACCTGGTTGCCGCCGCATTCAAAATGCCAAAGGAGACCGACGAAGAGAAGGCCGCCAGAAAACAGGCCATCGCAGACGGGACTCTTGAGGCAACCAAGGTTCCATTCAGAGTAATGGAAATGGCTTCAGAAGGACTTGCCATTGCAGAAAAGCTCCAGAACCACTACAACAGAAACTGCGACAGCGACTATGGTGTTGGCGTCCTGAACTTTATGACATGCATGAGAGGCGCATGGCTCAACGTGAAGATCAATCTGCCGGGAGTAAAAGATGAAGCCCTGGCTAAGGAATACAAGGAGGCAGGCGAGAAGATGCTGGCCGACGGAGAAGTTATAGCAACCAGAATCTATCAGGAAATCGAGGAGGCACTTTAATGGCAAAAATCATCGAAAGCGTACCCAACATCAGCGAAGGAAGAAACACTGAAATCATAGAAGCGTGTGTTGACCAGATCAGAAACACTCCGGGATGCACACTGCTGGACTACTCATCGGACGAGACCCACAACCGTTCGGTAATAACCTACATGGGAAGCCCCGAAGCATGCGAAGAGGCATCGGTCAAGCTTGCCAAGAAGGCTGTTGAGCTCATAGACCTTACAAAGCATGAGGGAGAGCACCCGAGAATGGGATGCGTGGACGTTATGCCTTTCATTCCCATCAAGGAAGCAACCATGGAAGAATGCGTTGAGCTTTCCAAGAGAGTGGGAGAAAGGATCGCAGCTGAAGCGGATCTTCCCGTATTCCTCTATGAGGACTCAGCATCCGCACCCCACAGACAGAACCTGGCCAAGATCAGAAAAGGTCAGTTCGAGGGCATGGCCGAGAAGGTCAAGGATCCCGACTGGATCCCCGATTACGGCGGCCAGAGGATCCATCCCACAGGCGGCTGCGTGGCAGTGGGCGGACGTCCTCCTCTCATCGCATTCAACATCAACCTTGGAACCAGCGATGAAGAGATCGCCAAGAAGTGCGCAACCATCATTCGTGAGGCAAAGGGCGGATTCAAGTGTGTAAAGGCAATGGGATTGCTTTTGGAAGAGAGAAACGTGGCTCAGGTATCCATAAACATGACCAATTTCAACGTGACACCCCTCCACAGAGTACTGGAACAGGTAAGAAGAGAGGCTGCCAGATACGGGGTAAATGTCATCGGAACGGAGGTCATCGGACTTGCTCCCATGCAGGCCTTCTTCGATGCGGCTGAATACTACCTCCAGATCGAGGACTTCAACTCAGACACACAGGTCATAGAGAATCACCTGCTGTAAAAGAGCAAAACCCTCCAAAACATTGAAATCATCAAGTCTTTAAAAAATGTACTAATTTAGTACATTTTTTAATTTT
>CADBRY010000090.1 GCA_902797195.1 uncultured Eubacteriales bacterium | reverse complement strand
TGTTATATCGAGGGCAGCGGATACACCCTTCCTTCCGCTCAGTGGAAGAAACGGGAAGAGAGAATAGAGATCAACAAGAGATTCTATGATCCCAAAGATCCGGAAAGAGGAGAACTTGCAAAAGAACTTGGAATAGATTACGTCATAGTGTCAAAGGACTTCAGTCATATTGGAGATCTTTCAAACGACAGTTATAAGCTCTGCTACTCCAATGATGACATCGACGTTTATCAGATCAAATAGAAACCAAAAAATCGCATAATCTTCCGGTGCAGTTATCCGTGTCCACATCCACATATCTGCTCCGGAATTTTTTTATTTCATCCCAAGGATAATCACCGTCGATAAGCTCCGACAGTTCTCCCACAGTCTTTGCGGTAAGGAGAGGAACCTCCTTTGAGGGATCTATGTTGAGCCCCTCCTTTTCTTCGTATTCCTCTATGTCATATACATAAAAGTACACCTGCTTGCCGGCGACGGCTCCCTCCATTGCTATGGCGGAATAATCGGTAATCATCCTTTGGCACAGGGGAATCCATTGATATGTACTGTGGGTCCGGTCTATTATGACTCCCCTGTGGGTGTCACACCCCTCAAGCTCCTCATCGCGTTCCATTGGATGAGGGCATACCACCAGTACAAACCTGTCAGGATCTACCGCTTCCACAACACCGGATATATCGGTCTTCCCCGCTTTTCTGAATGTGGGAGCGTAAAGTATGATCTCCTTGTCGTCGGGGATGCCGTAAATGGATCTCAGTTCCGCCTCATCCCCATCGCTGTCCCCCAGGGATCCTGTGATCATATCTATTCTTGGCAGCCCCATAAAAATGAGCTTGGATTCACTGTCATCAAAGGCTTCACAGAACAGTTTCCCAGTGGCCCGGGATGGGGCGATGATGAAATCGTAGTTCCTGTGCATGCACATGGTATCGGCGATCTCATAGGAACGTCCCCCTTCTTTTCCCAGGGTCTGATATCCGAATTTTTTTATGGCTCCCAGGGCGTGCCACATCTGGACGATCTTCAGATTTCCCCTGTGTTTCAAAATGCTCGCTGCGATGCAGTACCCGTCCAGAAGCACAACTGAGGAATCGGAGATATTCCACATCTGCTTCAGCATATGGAGCATGTAGGACAGTTTTCCGCTCCCCTCCAGCTTTTTGCACAACACTCTGAAATCTACATCAGGGTGGTTCTTCCTCATATAATCATCAAGCAGAGCAATGTCCACAGTGGGCTCATCGCTCTGCCTGGATAGTACGGTGATTTTGTTTTTGACGGGTCGGAGTTTCATAGGCCCATAGAGGCATCCCAGTATCACTTTGCCCGCCTTCAAAGCTGTCAGCATTGGATTATCCATTATCCTTCGTACTTTTTGATGGCCTCTTCTATTGGACCGTCAAAAATAACCACGCCTTTTTGCATAACTATGCCGCGCTTGCAGAAATCTCTGGCCGTGGGAGTCGAGTGGGTGACGAACAACAGAGTCACTCCGTCCTTTTCTATGATCTCCCTTACCTTTTTGAGACATTTCTCTCTGAAGACTTTATCTCCAACGCTCAAGGCTTCGTCTACGATAAGTATCTCCGGATTCACATTTACGCTGACCGCAAATCC
Organism: uncultured Eubacteriales bacterium; assembly: GCA_902797195.1. Taxonomy (GTDB): domain Bacteria; phylum Bacillota; class Clostridia; order Peptostreptococcales; family Anaerovoracaceae; genus Lentihominibacter. Next base: position 4,270 of record CADBRY010000090.1, on the reverse strand, counting down.
CAGTCTGGACTTCATTCCGCTGGAGTAGGATCTTACAGGCTGGTCGATGTATTCTCCTATTTCTGCAAAGTCAACGATAGTGTCCTCGATCTCCTTGATCTCGCTGTCCACCAGTCCGCAAAGCTGGCCCTTCAGATATATGTTTTCCCTGCCTGTCAGCTCAGGGTCGAATCCTGATGTAAGCTCCAGGAGGGCGCTCACTCTGCCGTCCACTTTTATTTCACCGGAGGTGGGATATGCCACTCCCGTTATCATCTTAAGTATCGTTGACTTTCCGGCACCGTTCCTGCCAAAGAAGGCGACGCTCTCGCCTTTTTGTATGTCAAAGCTCACATGGTCAACTGCCACCTTCTCCTTATACGGCACCTGCTTTGAGAATATGGCAAAAAATCTTCTCTTATCGTTTTTATAAAGTTTGTATCTCTTGACTACATTTTTAAAAGAGACTACTATACGCCCCGCTTCCATTGTTGCTCTCCTCTATAAGACGTCCGGTATTTCACGGATCAGTTTTTTATAACTCCATACTGCCAGCATCAGCATGATGATAAATACACCGATGTATATAAGCAGCTGCATGGGCTCCTCCCAGAACCATTTCCCGTAGATGAAACAGTTCCTGTATCCCGTAGCCAGGTAGGTTACCGGGTTGAAATATAGTGCTTTCTGAAGTGTACGTTCCCCTATGGTGTTTACATCCCACATTATTCCCGAAAGCCAGAATATGGCGGTGTTTATAGCCTTCACCAGATTTATGAAATCGTGGCTCATAGCTCCCAGCATAGAGGAAAACAGTCCCCATGCCGTCCAGAACATGAACATCAGCAACATGTAAAAGGGCAGCTGGACCCAGTAAACCGTTGGCATATGACCTGTAGCGATAAACAGCACCGCCACTATTATCATCAGGGCAATGTGTATGGTCAGTTTGGACACGGAAATAAAAGTCGGGATGGTGGACACCGGGAATTTCATCTTCGTAACAAGGTATCTGTACTTCCTTATGGAATTCGCCCCCTGACTGAGCATGTCGCTCATGTAGAACCATGCCATGAATCCCGGGATCATCCAAAGGGCAAAGGGGAATCCGTTCACTTCTCCCCCGCTTCTCAATCCGTAGGTAAAAGCGAACCAGAAAACGGATATGGTTATCAGCGGTTTGATTATGGCCCATGCCCATCCAAGGGCCGCGCCGCTGTATGTCTTGATTATGTCGGCTTTAGCCAGGAGGAAGATCTGCCTTCTCCAGGTTACGTGTTCTCTTAATATGTCTATAAAGGTTTTCACAAGCTGATCCTTTCCTAAATGATTTCCTGCCTATTGTAACATCTTTTACCACCATTAACAAATCCCCCGGGCAAGTATGGGGCGGCGGCAAGAATCCATTGATAAAATATGGTAAATATATTAAAATGTATAGGAAATTTTAAGTATTTACGAGGTTGCTTCATATGCTTTTTTCGATAATTATCCCATGTTACTGTTCCTCCCACACCATACGTGAAGTAATCACAGGCACAATGGAGGAAATGGACCGACTGGGAAAGACCCCCTATGAGTTCGTACTTGTAGACGACGCCTCGCCCGACGGAGGCGAAACCATCTGCACGCTCCGGGAGCTTGCAGATGAGTTTTCACAGGTCCGCATAGTCGAGCTCGCCAGAAATGCAGGACAGCACAACGCCGTAATGGCTGCCCTAAACCACGCTCAAGGGGATGTGATCATCTGTATGGATGACGATCTTCAGACCCACCCTTCTCAGCTGCCGGCTCTCTTTGCCGAGTTCGACAAGGGCTACGATATCGCTTACGGCTATTATCCTGAAAAAAAGCACTCTCCATTCAGAAACTTCGGAAGCTGGATGAACTATACGACAGTCCGTATCCTTATAAACAAACCCAAGGATCTTAAAACTTCCAGTTTCTGGATAATCAGAAAATTCGTCAGGGATTACGCCATAGAGTACAGAAGCTCCTTCACCCACCTGCAGGGTATTTTCTTAAGAACCACCAGGAACATCGTTTCCGTACCGGTGGAACATTTCGACCGGGCATACGGAGAATCGGGCTATACCCTGAAGAAACTCATATCCCTGTGGTCGAACATAATAGGATTTTCAATAGTGCCTCTCAGAGTGTCCAGGAATGCGGGTCTGTTTTTCTCGGCTTTGAGCAGCCTGGGCGCCATAGCTATCGCCCTGAAGAAGATAATCGCCCCCACAAGTGCCGTAGGCTGGTACTCCATGATGGTCGCCATATGCTTCTTCTCGGGGCTTATACTTCTCTCTCTGGGACTTATCGGAGAGTATCTGGGAAGGCTCTACCTGAATCACAGCAATAATCCTCAATTCGTTGTAAGAACAGTATATAAAGGCAAAGAAAAGGAAAGTTCAGGTAAAGAAGAATGAAAAAAATACTGATACTGGGGGCGGGAATATACCAGGTCCCCCTCATAAAAACGGCCAAGCGGCTGGGAATCTATACCATAGTGGCGAGCATACAGGGAAACTATCCCGGTTTTGAGCTGGCAGACAAGGTCTACTACGAGAACACCACCGATTACGGCAGGATCCTTGCCATAGCCCGCAGGGAAAACATCGATGGCATCATAACCACCGGAACGGACGTGGCCGTTATCACCATCGGGCGGGTATGCGACACCCTTGTACTTAAGGGGCTCAGCTTTGAAGCCGCCAAGCTTGCCACCGACAAGCTTAAGATGAAGACCTGCTACGAGGAATACGGAGTCCGCACGGCAAAATACCGCCGTGTATCCTTTGACAATATGAATCTGGAGGAAACCCTGGAAGAGCTCCAGCTGCCTCTCATCTTCAAACCCGTGGATTCCTCGGGAAGCAGAGGCGTGGTGAAGGTGGATTCCCCCCGGGAGTTCATGACCGCCAGAGACACTGTCCTTGAGAACACAAGGTCCAACTACTTCATCGTGGAAGAGTTCATCGAAGGTGAAGAATTCGGAGCCCAGGCCTTTGTCTACAACGGCAGCATCCAGTTCATCCTCCCCCACGGCGACTACATCTTCAAAGGTGACACGGGAGTCCCCATCGGCCACTTCGCACCCTTTGATCTGGATTCCGAAGCCCTTGAGGATACGAAAAAACAGCTGAAGCTTGCTGTAAAGGCAATGAAGCTGGACAACTGCGCAATAAACGCCGACTTCATCAGAAAAGACGGTAAGACCTATGTCCTGGAGATCGGAGGACGGTCGGGAGCAACATGTCTTGCGGAGCTGGTTTCCATTTATTACGGATATGACTATTACGAGAAGATCCTTCTTACAGCCCTCGGGGAAGATGTGGACTTCACCGCAGGAGACGGCACCTCACCTGAAGACTGCCCGGGAACGCCCAACGCCAGCATGCTCCTAATGAGCGACAGCGACGGCACCATTGCATCTCAGGAATGCAGTTATCCCGATGATCCGGATGTGGTAGAAGTTCAGTTCGACTTCAAGCCGGGAGATCCCGTCAAAAAGTTCCACGTGGGTCCCAACCGCATAGGACATGTAATAACAAAGGGTGAAACTCTCCAGGCTGCGGTGGACAAACTCCGGGACGTGCTGGATCACATAAATATAGATGTGAAATAAAGAAGATTCTAGCGGGCCTTATCAATGGCCCCTTTTCTTTTGAAGATCTTTATAAACATTACCGCACCCAGTATGACGGCCAGTATACCCATAAGGACCGCATAGAGGATGGAGGCTCCCATTATTCCCTGACTTTTTACGAAGTATCCCGATACGATCTTCGCCGTCACAAAGGCCGCTCCATAGCTGACCAGGAGATAGACCTGTTCTCTTATTATGGTGATCACAGTGCTGAAGAATACTCCGTATGCCATCATTCCTCCGCCGATCATCAGCACACACAGTTCCATTTTATAATCACTCAGATCCACACCGAAGAGCAGGGACAGCACCGGTATCCCTATGGTCAGGGCCACAGCCACAGCAAGCAGGGTAAGGCCGAACAGAAGTCCGCACTGCTTCATTATGTGCCCCATAAGCTTTTTGATATCCTCCGCTTTTTCCGACAGCCAAAGCTTGGCATAGGTGGTCAGTATGGGATTGAATATGAAGTATGCTATTAGCTGGATGACGAAGGCGGGCATGAAAATATAATTGAAATATGCCTGGATCTCGTCGGTGAGATATGTATCTATGGCATACTTTGGAACATTGCTGATGTACATGTTCAGGAACAGGCTTATGAATATGGGGAAGCCCTCCACAAGAAGATTCCTGAGCCTG
>CADBRY010000089.1 GCA_902797195.1 uncultured Eubacteriales bacterium | reverse complement strand
CAGCAGGCCGATTCTCTGGAAGAATGTAAGAGACGTCTTTCCCACGGTCAGGGATCCTATCTCATCCTGGGCAAGAACGAGTACATGGAGGACAAGGCTTACTTCGACGATCTGTCCAAGAGAATATCAATCATCCTTGTGGCAGACAGGAGCGATGTGATCTCAGCCGCTTCTCAGATCCACGTTCTGTATAAACCATACAACGCAATGATGCTTGCGGAGATATTCAACGGCAGGCAGATGGTAACTCCCGTCAAGAGAAAGAGGAGGAACTTCACCGCACCTACGGCCAGGATACTTGTGGTTGATGATAATCTTATGAACCTCAAGGTGGTAGAGGGAATGCTTCGCAAATACAGGATCAAGATAGTGGCAGCCTCATCCGGTGAGGAAGCCCTTGACATGATAAACTCCAAAGATTTCGACTTCGTATTTATGGATCACATGATGCCCGGAATGGACGGCGTGGAGTGCTTCCATCATATAAGGGAAAAGGAAGGTCCGTATTTTTCCAGTGTTCCCATAATCGCCTTGACTGCAAATGCAATAGCGGGCTCTCGGGAGATGTTCCTTTCGGAAGGATTTAACGACTTTATCGCAAAGCCTGTTGACAGCGCTCTTATGAACGAGATGCTCCAGAAATATATTCCTGCCGAGAAACTGGTATACGATGATGATCAGAAGGCGGCGGGAGCAATTGCACCTGAAACAGAGAGTGCCGGCGTCAGAGAAGATAAGGAAGAGCTGAGGGACGGCGCTGCAAAGGACAACAGATCCACTGAGGAGGATCAGGTTCCTGATGAAGTGAAAACAGGCGCAGAAGCAGGAATGGGCGAGACACCCTACGGGGAAGAGAGCGACGGTAAAGAAGCTGTGGATCCTGTGGCTGAAGAAGTCTACCCTGAAGAAGACGAGGACAGCAAGAGGATGGAAGAAGCCTTCGAAAACCTTGAAGGCATTGACAAGGATACAGCCCTCATGTACTGCGGCACAGTTGAAGACTTTGCCGAGCTGGTTGAGGTCTATTGCGAGACCGGAGAAGAGTATACCAATAATCTTAAGAAGACCTATGAGTCTATGGAACTTAAAGAATATGCAATACTCGCTCACACTGTCAAGAGCACATCCAAGACCCTTGGAGCCATGGAACTTTCGGAACTTGCTCTTGGACAGGAACTGGCCGCAAAGGGCAACGATGAGGACAAGGTCAAAGAAAATCACGAAAGATTCATTACGGAATACGAGAAGGTTTTGAAACAGTTCTCCGAGTTTTTAGTTGGCGACGAGGAAGCCCCCAAGGACGAAGAAAATCCCATGGAAGGGAAGGAAGTGGAAAACTGGGAATCCATAAAAAGCGAGGTTCTCAAAGGTCTGGAATCCTTTGAGACGACTCCACTGGAAGATTGTCTTACCAGACTTAAAGGACAGACCATAGGCGGAAAGCCTGTAGAAGATGTGCTTGCCGGAGTAAAGGAAAAAGCGTCGAACTTTGATTTCGATGGGGCAATAAACGAGTTGAACGAAATCGGAGGGAAGGCATGATCAAAAAGATAAGACAATACATGTTCTCAGCGGAACATTCTATAGAAGAGCGGCGTTTCGTACTGGCATCAAGCATTGGATGTGCGGCAATAGTGTCAGCCATGGTAAGCGTCATAGGCACTCAGCAGAGTTCCATGTTTTTCATTGCTCTGGCGATCTGCCTTGCCGCAATGCTGGCAGCAGTTGCCTTTTCAGCACGCACCAGGAAATACAAGGTGGGTGGATCTGTCATAATACTGGTGAGCAATCTTTTCCTGATGCCCGTCGGATATTTTCTTGGAGGCGGACTGGAAAGCGGTGCGCCGATATGGCTTATTCTGGGAATAGTGTTTGCCTTTGTCATATTTAGAGGCAGGCTGCTGGTGTTCTACACATTGCTAACCATGGTCTCATTTGCAGTGACCTTTTATATGAGCACTGTCCATCCCGAATGGGTGGTGGATCTGAAAGACGGATACAGTCCCAGCCTGGATTCTTACATAGCGGTAGTTGTGGTTGCCATTCTTTGCGGACTGTTGTTCCAGTTCCAGAGCAGGGTACTTGAAAACGAGCTTGATAAGGCGGATGAGCAGAAGGATCAGATAGAGACTTTGAACGAGATGCAGAGCAACTTCTTTGCATCCATGAGTCACGAGATCAGAACACCTATCAACACCATCATTGGTCTCAATGAGATGACCATGCGTGAGAAGCAGCTTCCGGAGGAGGTTCGGGAGAACACCATCAATATACAGAACGCCAGTAAACTGCTTCTTTCACTGATAAACGATATACTGGACATGTCAAAGATCCAGTCGGGCAAGATGGAGATCAATGTGTCCGAGTATGACACAAGCCGAATGCTCAGCGAGATCACAAATCTTCACTGGAACAGAGCCATAGAGAAGGGGCTCCACTTTGATATCCAGGTAGGGGAGAGAATACCCCCACTGCTCAGAGGCGATGAAACCAGAATAAAACAGGTAATAATAAACATCCTGACAAACGCTATCAAATATACGGAAGAAGGCTCGGTGACCATGCACTTCGGAGGGGAGTTCATGGGGCCGGATCAGTTCATGCTCCGTGTTGAAATAGAGGATACGGGTATAGGAATACGTAAGGAAAACCTGCCCTACCTCTTCGATACCTTCCAGAGGGTAGATGAAAAAGACAATAAGAATATCGAAGGAACAGGTCTTGGGCTGTCCATCGCAAAACAGCTTGTAGATCTGATGGGCGGAACGATTTCGGTGAACAGTATCTATACCAAGGGTTCCACATTCAGAGTGGAAATACCTCAGGAAGTTGCTGCGGCGGGATCCGCAACATTCCATAAACCCGGACTTTTGACCAACGATCAGCCTGAATATCAGCAGTCCTTCGAAGCGCCTGAAGCCAAGGTCCTTGTGGTAGACGACAACGATATGAACAGGATCGTATGCCGCAAACTGCTTAGAGCGACTCAGGTGCAGGTAGATCTTGCAGAATCCGGATTTGACTGTCTGGAGAAAGTAAGTCAAAAGCATTACGATGTAATACTCATGGACCACGAGATGCCTCAGATGGATGGTATCCAGACTCTCTATAAGCTGAGACAGCATACTGAGAGCATGTGCCGGGATACTCCTGTCATCGCTTTGACAGCCAACGCGGGAAGCGACAGAGAAGAATTCTATCTTGAACATGGTTTCTCGGCATATCTTTCAAAGCCGATCCAGTCAAAACAGCTTGAAGCTTTGCTCCTTGCATGTCTGCCTGACGAACTCATCGAAAGAAGCTATTCCGACAACCAGGAAGAGACATTGCAGATATTCGGAACAGCTCACAAACTGCCATTTATAGTGACCACGGACAGCATCTGCGATCTTCCGGAAGAACTGGCCAAGGAAAATGAAATTCGTGTAATGCCATATTACATAATGACCGAGCACGGGCGGTTCCGTGATATGAAGGAGATCGATTCCGACAACCTCCAGAACTACCACGAAAGAACGGGCAAGTATGCTCATTCGGAACCCGCATCTGTGGAAGACTATGAAGAATTCTTTGGAAGCGCTCTCTCCGAAGCCAGGATCGTTCTCCATCTCAGCAGCTGCAGAAACGTGAGCAACGCTTACAACGTAGCTTCTAAGGCGGCAGAGAGTTTCGATAATGTATATGTTTTGGATACGGGACAGATATCCAGCGGACTGGGGCTGGTAGCCATCAGAGCGGTGCAGCTGTTCAGAAGCGGATTGAGGATCGAAGCAGTCATCGACGAACTTGAAAAATATGAGTGCAGGATCCAGCTCAATTACCTCGTACCATCTCTGGCACTTTCAAAAACCAACTACAAATCGACACTCGCTCTCAGAACCTTTATGAATGTATTCAATCTGGAGCCTGTGTTTACCACCAGAAGGGGCAACCTCAGCGTAAAGAGATTCCTGACTGGATATATCAACTCAACCTTGGATCAGTTCATAAAGATGTGTCTGGCAAACAAATCCAGAGTCAACACCGACAGGGTCCTGGTAACATTTGCGGGATGTTCCAAGGAAGTCAGACAGCATGTTTTAGAGGAGCTTGAAAAGGGCGGATTCAAAAACGTGATCGTAAATAAGGCCTCAGCGGTAACATACTGCAATACAGGCCCAAGCACGGTGGGTATAACATTCGAAAAACTATCCTGACGTTCGGTGGGCGGAAAGAAAGGAATATATTATCCTACCGCAATACAGTTTCGACCCTCTCTCTTCGCTCTGTAGAGAAGGGCATCAAGTTTAGAAAGGTTATCTTCGAAGGTCCTGGAAGTGTCTGCTTCCAGGACTCCTATACTTACGGTGACATTGCTTCCGTCGGGAAGGCTGAGTTCTTTTTCGCAGCGAAGGCGTATTCTTTCGGCGACCTTTGCCGCATCCTTTTGTGTAATATCATGGAGCAGCAGCAGGAACTCATCTCCTCCATATCTTATTGGGAGATCTATGGTCCTGCACTCATTGCGCAGGATATTTGCAAAGTCAGCCAGAGTTTCGTCCCCTTTAAGGTGACCAAAGCCATCGTTGACTTTCTTGAAACGATCCAGATCGAACATTATTATGCACATGGTTTTGCCGGTATCTTTGCTGAGTCTGAGATACTCTCTTCCCTTGCTCCACATGATGGAGCGGTTAAAGAGTCCGCTGATATGGTCGGTCTCCGCCATGATCCTGAGTTTTTCGTTTGAATCCTTAAGCTCCTCAAGGGATCTGTCCAAAGATTCCTGCAGTTGCCTTTCCTTGGAAATATCCACGATCTCTCCCACAAGTCCCGTCCTGTTCGTCGCCTCATCCCGGAACCCGCAGGCCCAGTAAAGGGAAGGGCGGTCCACGCCATCCTCAGTCTGGAAGTTGGCGTCATAGGTGGTGATGTCCTGATCGTTTATGAGCTTCATTGCATCACGGCGAAATCTCTCCCGCTTTTCCAACGGCAGATATTCAAGATCCATTACAGTCGAACCTATGTAATCTCTTCGTCTCATTTTGAAGAAATCCGCATAGGCCTTGTTGAAAAAAAAGAACCGCCCATCACCATCCTTCATAAAGATAGGATTGGGCAGGTGCTCCACGGCGGACATAAGAAAGTCATACTTGGCCTGAAGTTCTTCAAGTTCTTTACGCAGTTTTTCTATTTCGCGGTTGTTTGTCATGATTCGTGTTTTATGTCTGAACAGCGTTTGGTATGGTTATGGTAATAGTAGTACCTTCTCCCGGTGAACTCTCGATGACCATTTTGCCGTTGACTTCATTTGAAATTCTCTTCTGTATAAAGGCAAGTTCGCTGTCAGGAGAATTTCCTTTTGCGGTTTCAAAGCCAACTCCGTCATCGATTATACTTATCTGGATGCCGTTATCCGCAAGGCGGCGAGTCCTCAGCTGCAGTCTGCCCTGGCTGTTCTTCTCCGAAATGCCGTGCTTCACCGCATTTTCCACAAGGGCCTGCATGGTAAGGGACGGTACCATAAATCTGTCTTCATCTATATCATACTGCACCAGGAGCTTATCTTCAAGACGCAGCTTCTCCAGAGCGATATAATTGCGGATGAGATCCAGCTCTCGGGAGAAGGGAACCAATCCATGTTTATCTATAGTATCCAAAGTACCCAGCAGATAACCGGAAAGAGCCATTGTTATGCTCTGGGCCCGTGCAGAATCCGTCTCGCACAGATAGTATATGGATGACAACACATTGTTTATAAAATGAGGCTTAAGTCTGTTGGTGGACAGTTCGATCTCTTTTTTGGAATCAGCGGCACCAGCCTCTTTGCTGCCGGAT
>CADBRY010000088.1 GCA_902797195.1 uncultured Eubacteriales bacterium | reverse complement strand
GGATTCGGGTTCGGGTTTGGGTTCGGATCCGGGTTCGGATCCGGGTTCGGATTCGGGTTCGGATTCGGGTTCGGGTTCGGATTCGGGTTCGGGTTCGGGTTCGAATTCGAATTAGAGCTATTGTTGTTGTTGGAAGATGGTTTATTATTAGATGAGGGTTTAGCTGCCGAAGATGATGAACTTGGAGTAGTCTTCTTGGTTGTAGTCGTCCTGTTCCTGTTGTTATCGTCATCGTCGTCATCATCCTTCTTTTCTTTCTGCTTATAGACTCTGGAATAGGTTCCCTTGGTATAATACTCTCCGTTTACACGTGTGACATTATCGGGTCTCTCCCTGAAATCTTCTCTTTCAAGGTCTTCGCATACATTGGACATGATGGCAGACCAGAATCCGGCTGCAGCCTGGGACATGGACGCCAGTTCTACATTGACGTCGTTGCCTTCCCACAGAGCCATACTGTACTGAGGTGTGAATCCGGCAAACCAGATATCGTACTGATCGGATGTGGTACCTGTCTTACCGCCTACAGGCTGATTGGGTATGTCGGCTCTTCCACCGATACCCTGGGTGACGACGGAGTGGAGGATGTCGGTCATTATCCATGCGACTCCTTCGTCATAGACCCTTTTTGTTTCAGGGGTCTTTTCGATCAGCAGTTTATCCTTATTGTCGTAAACCTTGGTGTAGAAAATAGGCTTCTTGTAAATTCCACCATTAGGGAAGGTGGCATACGCGGCAGTAAGCTCAAGGGGAGAAATACCATTGGTCAATCCTCCCAAAGCCAGTGCTGCGGCGTTCAGGTCGTTTGTGGATCCTTCCTCGTCGATGGAAGTGATTCCGTTGTTTTTAAGCATTTTGATAGACCAGTTTGCACCTATCTCGTCGAAAACCTTAACGGCACAGACGTTGACTGACTGCTGAACGGCACGGCGCATGGTGATCTTGCCTGAATATCCGCCGCCTGCGTTCTTGGGCCACTGCTTGCCGTTTCTGTATATCGGGTGGTCGTTTATGATGCTGCCGGCAGTGATGTAGTTGCCCCAGCTGTCTCCGTCGGTCTTATCCAGCTTCATCTTTTTGCCATCAGCTTCATTCTCAAAGCTCAGCTGAAGGGCAGGGCCGTAGACGGCTATAGGCTTGATTGATGATCCGGGCTGTCTGGTGTGGACCGCTCTGTTATAGAGCTGTTTTCCGGTTGCGCCTCGGCCGCCCATCATTGCCTTTATCTGTCCCGTCTTATTCTCCATAATTACCGCAGCAGCCTGTGGCTGGCGCAGTTCCTGTTTGAGAGTGTACTTTTCATCGTCAACTAGAAGATCATCTCCGTCCTTCTTGAAGAAGTCGGGGTGGTCTTTGAAAAACTGTCCGGATATGACGCAGTCCCCGTTATCGTTGAGGGTCTTGTATCCCTGAGGGATGGAAAGGGCTCCGCTTTCGATAAAGTAGAACACGCCATCGTTGTTTTTGTACATGCTCTTGAATTCCACGCTTATATCCGGCTGTCCGTTGACCTCGATCTCGTACAGGTTCAATCTTTTGCCGGACTTGATGGTTATTCCTCCATCCTCATTTCTCGTATATTCACTGTCTCTAAGTACGAACTCGTCATCGTCGTTGAAGTATTTGTCGTATGACCTTAACATGATGGTGCCGTTGTCGGAAACCAGATTGTCATCCTCATCGGTGCTGATGTAGGGGATGCTGGTGTAGTTGTCATCATCTTCGAATTCTTCCTCAAGCCTGTTCTGAACTTTTGAATCCAAAGTGGTGTGGATCTTCAGTCCGGTGGTATAGACGACCTTCTGGGCTTCCATCTCAGTCAGGTTGTATTCTGCCATAAGATCTTCCTGGAGCTTCTCGATGGCATAGTCAACAAAATAGGATGAATGCTCTTCCGTAACGTCTCCCAGGTTTATCTGATCCTTAAGAGGCTCGGCAATCGCGGCGTCTCTTTCTTCCGCGGATATCATGCCCAGCTCGTGCATATGTTTGACCGCATAAGTGCGCCTGTCAACGGATGCATCGCCGTTGTAGACGTAGTTTACCGAATTGGTCTTTTCTATTACAGGAAGATTGTTGATTGTCTTATAGTAGTCGGCGATAACGAGGGCGTACACATCAGGCGACTGGGGTAGAGCAGCCAGGGCCGCGCACTCAAGAAGATCCAGATCCTTAACGCTCTTGTTGAAATATGACTGGGATGCAGCTTCCACACCATAGGAGTTGAATCCCATATAGATGGTGTTAAGGTAAGCCTCCATTATCTCTTTTTTGCTCATGTTTTTTTCGATGATAATGGTGCAGTACATCTCAGTGATCTTACGGTTCATGGATCGCTGGCTCTTTATGTCCGCAAGGTAAAGGTTACGGGCAAGCTGCTGAGATATGGTACTTGTTCCGCTGATGCTTCCTCCGCCAAATACGCTGTCTTTGATAGCGCCGATCATACGGATAAAGTTGAATCCGTGGTGTTTCCAGAACTTATTGTCCTCGACGGCGATAATGGCATTGACCATGTTCTTTGGTATTTCGTCGTATTCAACGATGGTCCTGTTGCCTTCCTCGAAGAACAGGTTCTCGATCTCTTTGCCGTTGGCATCGTACACAATGGAGCGCTGTTTGATCTGTGAGTATACATCGTCAGTTTCGATATTGGGTGCTTTAAGGAAAATATAGCCTACAAATATTCCCACAGCAAATACTGCCATAGTGGCAAACAGGAGCAGAAAGCTCAAAATGCTCTTTACAGGGCTGAGCTTTCTCGCCGGTTTGAGAGGCTTGTCCTGATTGCCGGCGGCGACCATTTTTGAGATCTTGTACACCGGCATTTTTTTCTTAACAGGTTTTGATGGGGGCGTTCCGGTCCCGTAATAGAACTCTGTATTATTATCGGCATTGCTTCGATTTGGCTTGTTGGTATCTTTATCAGACAAATTATTATCCTCCAAATTATTATTCACAAAAAGTCACGAAACATTATACCACATATATGGGGAAAATGGTTAAATAATCCCATTTTCACACAATCTACACCAAAATTCATATGGAAACTTCAAGAAATAATGTAAAATATTGGATATGAGAAGAACCTTGCTTATTCCGGCAGTCTCTCTGACTGTCTGTATTTTCATATTCGAATATGTGGGGAGGCCCTGTTCCTTTGCCTTTTCAATACTCGCCGTCGCCGGTACGCTGGTTTGCGCTTTGCCGGAGGGGGGCAGGCTTTACTCCGGCGGCAGACAGGAAGAAGAAGGGGCTTATTGGGTGCTGCCCGTGATCCTTTGCCTTTGCACGATCCTGTGTCAGATCCAGCTTTACAGGATAGATACCCATCCTCATGAAGTTGCGGGTTTTGCCGGAAGATCCGTGGAAGTTGTGGGCAGAGTGTGCGATTTGGATCGGAAAGGCAACGGTGACGAGCTGAGATACTATATTGAAATTGACGTTGAGACGGCTGATGGCAGTAGAATCAGCAGCGACAGGCTGCTTGTGACCTTCAATGATGACGCTTCAGGGCTTGCCATCTCCGATATGGTCAGATGCAGGGGGAAGGTCTCCCTGCCTGAACCTGCAAGGAATCCCAACACTTTTGATTATGCCCTGTATCTGAAAACCAAGGGGATATACTCCCTTATGAAAGCCGACCGGGTGAGTCTTGTCTCCCGCCCGTCCCGAAGCTTCAAAGGAAGGCTTTTTCGTCTTAAAAACAGCTTCATTCAGGACCTTGGTGAGAGGACTTCAGAGGAAAGCGCAGATCTCATGGCGGCCATCCTCTTCGGGGACAAGGGCGGGCTTTCGCAGGATACCATGGATACATTCCGAAAAAACGGGACCGCTCACATACTGGCTGTAAGCGGCTTGCACATAGGCATCATTTATGCTTTTCTAGTCAGGCTCTGGGACCTGATGTCAAAGGCAGCTCCTTGGATGACGGGCGGGAGAAGAGGGGTAAGATTCTTCATATTGACTGGGCTTTTTATGGGCATGTATGTGTTCCTCGCCGGATTTTCCCCATCGGTGATAAGGGCGGTTTTGATGATTCTTCTGCACGCCTTTGCCGGCATGACCGGAAGGTTTTATGACCTGAAATGTTCCGCTCTGGCTGTGGGAGTGTGTTCACTGCTGCATAACCCGATGATTCTTTTTCAGAGCGGATTTCAGTTGAGTTTTCTTGCGGTCTTTTCTCTATCCTTAATCATTCCATATTTGAGGAGATTCCTGTCGGGCGCGCTGCTTGCGGGGGCAAGCATCCAGATCGGACTGCTTCCGTATATGATGTACCAGTTCAACCTGCTGCCATGGCTGTCCGTTCTCATCAACCTGCCGGTGATATTTCTTGCAGGTCTGCTGGTACCCGGCGGAGTTGCAGCTTTTATGCTTTTTTCTCTGGGTGAGATGACGGGGCTTTCACTTGTACTTGGTCCTGCGCGGATCCTTATTGAAAAGCTTACAGGACTTCTGTGCGATTTTATGGTTTTTTTGAACGATCTGTGCTGTATTGACGGGTTCAGTGTTGTCCGGGTATGCAGTCCGCCCATTTGGATGATCTGTGGATTTTACCTGGGCCTCGTTGCCTTTGCATCGGAAGACGGCAGGCGCAGGATCAACAAATATGGTCGGAAAATCATTCTGCCACAGATAGTTGTGGTACTGATGCTGTCCGTTGCCTTTGGAGGACTCATCGACGACGGCTACAGAAAAATGGATGTGGTTTTCGTGGACGTGGGTCAGGGTGACTGCATCC
>CADBRY010000087.1 GCA_902797195.1 uncultured Eubacteriales bacterium | reverse complement strand
TTGAAGCTATCTGCCTGGCTTTGACGTAGGAAATCCCCGACTTCATTTCATCCCGGATCATGTCCTCTATTTCCTGCTTCCTTCTGATCTGAAGCTCCGCGAGTTTTATGAGACTTTCAGGATCTTCCGCCTCGCATCCGAAAGAAATGTGTGTGGCCCCCGCGTTGAGCAGGATGTCCACGGCGCCTTTTGCAAAGTTTTCTGCGGGGCTCAGGGCAAATAGAAAGGGCAACTCCAGCACCATATCCAAGCCATGATCCAATGCGATTCTGCTTCTGGTCCACTTGTCCAGTACGGCTATATGCCCTCTTTGGGTGAAGTCTCCGCTCATCACGCAAATGGTGACATCCGGATTCACCTTCTCCTTAGCCGTCCTGAGATGGTAGCTGTGACCGTTGTGGAATGGATCGTATTCTGCTGTAATTCCAAGTACTTTCATGCCTTATACAAAACCACGGTCAGGCATTTGCTCCGGCCGCGGTTGTTACTCGTTATGATAAACTGTTGCCTTTAGTTCTTAGCCCAGCCGACTTTGTCCTGACCGTCCTCGTCTTCTTCGATGGTACCTTCGGATTCGTCGGTGAAGCCTTCTTCATCCTCTTCGTCGGACTTGAACTCGGGAGATTCGTCCATCTGGGCTCTGTAGGCCATATCCTTAAGCTCTTCTCTGTTTGATTCGAGAGCTTCGTTGATATCTTTGAAGGCTTTTTCGAGGTTGGAGAACATGTCCGCAAAGTACAGGTCGGAAAGCTGGCTCATCTTGCCCTGGAAGCTGTAGAGTATGCCGTCAAGATAGTCATAGGTTCCTATCTTAAGCTGACGCGCCGTATTCTCCGTCACCTTCATCAGCTCTTCGGAACGTAGCTTGGCTCTGTTGGTGATGTCGTTGTTTTCCACCATGTTCTCGGCCTGCTTCTGAGCATCGCTTATGATGGCCTCATACTGTTTCTTCGCTTCGTCTATAATGCGCTCGCGCTCATTTTTGATCCACTGAGCCTGCTGTATTTCATCGGGAAGCTCTGCACGGATCTCTCTTACGATCTCCAGTAGTTCCTGTGAATCAACCATGATTTTTCCGGTAAGTGGAAAACCCGCAGCAGTATCAACAATTTCTTCAATCTCTTCAAGCAGTTCTAAGACCTTCATGATATCCTCCCGTTAAACCAAATATCACAATACGTTTATATACATCAGCCTTTGGATCAGGCTTTTATTCATTTTGTGCAAGCTCATCCATCCTCGCAAGGATGGCGTCGGGAACGAGTCCCTTTACATCTCCTCCCAGACTGTGGACTTCCTTGATCATGCTGGAGCTTAAGAACGAGTACTTGGGGTCTGTCATCAAGAACACCGTCTCGACTCTTTCGTCAAAGAGCCTTGCGTTCATCTGTGCCATCTGGATCTCATATTCAAAATCCATAGTGGCTCTGAGACCTCGTATTACCACATCGAAATCTCCAGAATTCACATAGTCGGCGAGCAGTCCGGAAAAGTGAGCTACTTCAACATTATCCAGATGCTCAAGGGCCTGTTTTATCATCCTCTCCCTCTCTTCGATAGGATATTGAGCCTTCTTTGAGGGATTGGAAATAATACCTACGGTCAGCGTATCATAGAGGCATGCTGCCCTTTCTATAATATTCATATGACCGTTCGTAAGTGGATCAAAGGATCCCGTATAGAGTGCTTTAGTATGCATGAGATAAATCGCCCTCCCACAATCTATTGTTTATACTATCATATCAATTTATCTATATCAACAATATATTGTGGATATAGGGTTTCCGGTTTGCTAAAAATACCGAACGCAATCCTCCTCGTATAGAGTCAGGTTCCTGTCATGGGTGATCAAATATGAGTTGGTGAATTTTGATTGGGCTATGAGCATTCTGTCAAATGGATCTTTGTGATCCTTTTTCGGTTTGTTGAGCCTCCCCAAAGTAATGATATGTGGTGGGCTCAGTTCCATCATGTGCAGTCCGGAAATCTGAGCATCCTGATAAGTGTCCCGGGCGGTGAATAAAAACTCACCTTCATACTTGCTGTGTTTCAACTCGATTTCCCATAGGGATACTATGCTGTATTCTATATCAGAATCATCATGTTCCAAAATATTTCTGATGTCCCGCGGCAGTTTTTCGGGACAGTACAGTGTCCATAATAAAATATGTGTATCCAACAAAAAATGCATGTATACCCTCCCCTTGCTGTCTAGTTGTCTTCGAATAAATCAGACAAGTCGTCGCCATAAAGCAATTCATCAGGAGGCAACCTGTACTTGCCCTCAAACATTCCCAGTTTTATTTTCCTGGGTTTTACCGGTAGCGGTTTATTTTCTCTTTTCTTTTCCTGCAACCCTTTCACTTTCACTTCATATGCGTATCCTGTTTCGGAAACTATCATCTCCGGATTTGAACTCAGTACTTTCTGAAGCTTAGTGATCGTGTCATAACGCGGAGCTTTGGTTATGCCGGCAAATATTTTCTGGACCGTACTGAGAGGTACACCTGAAAGCTCTGCAAGCTTTTCGTTGGTATACCCAAGTTCGATCTTCTTTACTTTCATCTCTTCGATTGTCATTGACCCTCCTCCTCTAAGTTGTCTTCTATCATCATTGTACACGTCGTGTTGTGGTTATTCAACCATAATAATTCCAATATTGGAAATATAGCGACCAAATAAATATCCTGCTGTTAGCTGCAGGATATTTCTGTAAATACGATCTTAATTCTATGTATGAACGGATTAGCGCTTGGTTACTTCCGGCGGTATATGGACACTCTGCTTATCCCGTATCTGCGTTCCTTGGTTTTAACGAACCCTCCCGCTTCATCGGGCAGTTCCTCATTATCCGGGTGTTCGCACACGATCAGGCCGTCTTCATCAAGAAGACCTTCCTCCCCTATTATCTCCATTGCTTTCTGACAGAGCCCCTGTCCGTAGGGGGGATCCATAAGTATCACATCAAAGGGTCCATTGCTCACCTGGGCAATATGACCGAGGGTCTTTTCCATGTCACCGGGGCATATTGCGGCTACAGGCTCATCGATTTCATCAGTCTCAAAAACCCGATGCAAGGTCCTTACGTCTATCCCGCAGTGATCAAGATTATCCCTGATCTGAGACAGGGCCGTCTTGGATTTTTCGCAAAAAACGCAAATGTCTGCGCCCCTGCTCAGGGCCTCTATCCCAAGGGCTCCCGTTCCCGAAAAAATATCCAGAACTCTGGCTCCGGGTATTTCATTGGTAAGTATGCTGAATATGGCTTCCTTGGTTTTATCGGTGGTGGGCCTTATCTCTTTTCCCGGAGGCGCCGCAAGTTTTCTGCCTTTGTATATTCCCGCTATTACTCTCATTTTTCCATTGCCTTTCCTGTTATATTCCTCATTCCTGTTTTATAGATCAAGCTGTTTATAGATCAAGTATCATTCCACTTCCGAACATTGATACCAGATGCTTTTTTATCCCGTGATTATCATCCGACTCAAGCCTGGGGTCCTCGTCAAGCATTGCCTTTGCCTCATCTCTTGCGTGCTTTAGTATATCCCCGTGTCTCACAAGATCGGCCATCTGAAGCATGGGAAGGCCGTGCTGCCTGGTGCCGAAAATGTCCCCGGGTCCCCGCAGTTTAAGGTCCGCTTCAGCTATGTAAAACCCGTCGGTGGATGTCTCCATTATCCTGCATCTTTCTTCGGAGATTTCGCTCCCCCCGTTAAGTATCAGATAGCAGAAGGACTGATCCGCGCCTCTTCCTACCCGGCCTCTCAGCTGATGCATCTGAGCCAGCCCGAACCGCTCTGCGTTTTCTATCACCATCACAGTGGCATTGGGCACGTTTATCCCGACTTCGATCACCACGGTGGATACAAGAAGATCCGTATTCCCCGCCGCAAAGTCAGCCATGATCCCGTCCTTTTCATCCTGTTTCATGGCCCCGTGCAAAAGAGCCACCTTATCTCCTTTGGGACCGAACCGAGCCATAAGTTCATCGGCAACTTCCTGAGCGGAAAGAGCATCGATGGCATCGGATTCGTCGATGAGAGGTGTGACCACATAGGCCTGATGGCCTGCTTCAAGTTCTTTTTCCACAAGATCGTAGCAGGCATTTCTGTTCTTGCCTGTAAGCGTCTTCGTGTGCACCGGCTTCCTTCCGGGAGGCATCTCGTCGATTATCGATACATCAAGGTCTCCGTAAAGGACCACTGCAAGTGTCCTTGGGATGGGCGTGGCCGTCATAACAAGGATGTTTGGATCCATCCCCTTTGCTCTCAGACGCACCCTCTGGTCCACACCGAATCTGTGCTGCTCGTCGGTTATTACAAGTCCCAAGTCCTTGAATTCCACACCGGGCTGTATCACGGCGTGGGTGCCGATGAGTACGTTGATCTTTCCGTCTTTAAGCTCTTCAAGGGTCTTTCGTCTATCCGAGCCCTTCTGTCCCCCCGATAAAAAGCCGACTTTTATCCCTGTCCCTGAAAATGCCTCCTCCATGGACTGGAAGTGCTGGCGGGCCAGGATCTCCGTGGGCGCCATCATGACAGACTGAAAGCCGCTCCTTGTTGCCTTGTACATGGCTATTTGTGCCACCGCCGTCTTGCCTGAGCCTACGTCCCCCTGCACCAGCCTGTTCATGACCCTTTCTGATTCAAGATCTGAGATTATCTCATCTACGCACCGCTCCTGAGCTCCCGTAAGGGGAAATGGCAGGCTGCCTATGAATTCTTTTTCCACAGGCTCTTTTGTAAAGGCAATGCCTTCCTGGGTGCCATTCCTCTTTCTCATGGCCATAAGTCCCGCCTGCATCAT
>CADBRY010000086.1 GCA_902797195.1 uncultured Eubacteriales bacterium | reverse complement strand
TGCGGATTCCTGGGACTTCTCCACATGGAGATCATAGTCGAGAGACTTGAGAGAGAATTCGACCTGGCGGTCATTACAACCTCACCATCGGTAATCTATAAGGTGGTCCTGACTGACGGCACGGAAAAAATGGTGCAGAATCCTTCGAATCTTCCCGATCCAGCAATGATAGACCATATCGAAGAGCCAATGGTCAAAGCAGATATCATGGTTCCCAAGGACTATGTGGGAAGCATAATGGAGATATGTCAGGAGAGGCGGGGAAGGCTCATAAACATGGAGTATATCACTGAGACCAGAGTCAACCTCCACTACGACATGCCTTTGAATGAGGTAATATACGACTTCTTCGATGCGCTGAAATCAAAGACAAGAGGATATGGATCTCTGGACTACGAGTTCTCAAGATACGAACCTTCAAAGGTGGTAAAACTGGACATCCTCCTGAACAAGGATCTGGTGGATGCCTTCTCCATGATAGTGCACGAATCAAAAGCCTACTCCAGAGGACGTTTCGTTTGTGCAAAACTCAAGGAAATCATCCCCATGCACCAGTTTGAAGTGCCCATCCAGGCATCCATCGGTCAGAAGGTGATCGCCCGTGAAACAGTGCGGGCATACAGAAAAGACGTGATCGCCAAATGCTATGGCGGCGATATTTCAAGAAAAAAGAAGCTTCTGGAGAAACAGAAGGAAGGTAAAAAACGTATGCGTCAGTTTGGAACGGTGGAAGTACCTCAGGAAGCCTTCACAGCCGTTCTCAAATACGATGATAATAAGTGATTCTAAGGGATATGAAGAAACTGGGCCTTTACATCCATATACCGTTTTGCAGACAGAAGTGCGGTTACTGCGACTTCCTGTCTTTTGAGTGCAAAAGCGACAAGCTCCTTGGAGAGTACGCCAAAGCCCTGATCCTTGAAATAAGGAACAGGAAGGAAGACTGTATCGACAGGGAGGTGGACACTCTTTATATTGGCGGGGGAACTCCTAGCCTGATGCCTGCAGAAGACGTGGTCAGGATAATGGATGAGATCAGACGCAACTTCAACCTTTTCCCCGATGCTGAGATCACAGTGGAAGCCAACCCCGCATCCCTTTCAAGGGAGAAGCTGGAGTATTACAGGAACTGCGGCATCAACCGTCTCAGCATCGGCGTGCAGTCATTTGACAACCGTATTCTCAGGATATTGGGGCGTCTCCACGACAAAAACGAAGCCTTCCATATGATCCAGACCGCAAGGAAGGCGGGTTTTGACAATATCAGCATCGACCTTATGTTCGGCGTTCCCACCCAGAGCCTTAAAACCTGGATCGACACCGTGAGACAGGGGATATTCCTGGAACCTCAGCATATCTCTCTATACAGCCTTCAGCTTGAGGAAGGGACGGATCTTTTTCGCAGGGTGTATGATGAAAACAGTCTCAGCGTGATACCAGATGATCTTGACAGGCGTATGTATCACGAGGCGGTGTCCATGCTAAGGGACGCCGGCTACAACCTCTATGAGATCTCCAACGCGGCCAGGCCGGGAAGAGAAAGCCGCCACAATAAGAAGTACTGGTCCTACGAAGAATATCTTGGACTGGGGCTGGGAGCCAGCTCTTTCTATGAGGGCAGAAGATTCAGGAACTACGACAAAATGTACAAATACATCCAGGCCATCAAAGAAAAGCGCGTTCCCGTGGATGAAAAGACCATAGAGCATTACACCGTAAGAGACGAAATCGGCATCTATGTGTTTACAGGTCTCAGAAGGGCTGAGGGAATCGACCTGAAGGACTTCCGGGAAAGATTCGGCGTTGACCTCTTCAGCGTCTACGATCCCGAAATACTGGCAAAATACAAGGGCAAAATCGGGCTCTACGAAGACAGACTCTATCTCACCGAGGAAGGAATGGACATATCAAATTCAATAATGGCGGAGTTTGTGTAAATATATTTCATGTAAAGGCAACGTATACGAGGTGATGGATCATGAAGAAATATATTATGGCTCTGGATCAGGGCACCACCAGTTCCCGTTGTGTTATCTATGATTCAAAAGGCAATTCCGTTGCCTTTGCACAAAAAGAATTCAAACAGATATTCCCCGAATCCGGCTGGGTGGAACACGATCCCATGGATATCTGGAACAGTCAGCTTCAGGTGGCAAAGGAGGCCATGGAGAAGGGCGGGCTCAAAGCGGAGAACATCGATTCCATAGGCATAACCAATCAGAGAGAAACCACCATAGTCTGGGACAAAACTACGGGGATACCCGTTTATAACGCAATTGTATGGCAGTGCAGAAGAACTTCCGAGTACTGCGAGATGCTCAAATCAAAGGATCTTGAGAAGTCCTGGAAAAAGAAGACCGGCCTTCCCATCGATCCTTATTTTTCTGCAACCAAACTGGAGTGGATCCTCACCAACGTGCCGGAAGCGAGAGAAAAAGCTAAGGAGGGCAGGTTGCTCTTCGGTACTGTGGACAGCTGGCTCCTTTGGAATCTCACCGGGGGCAAAGTGCACGCAACGGACGTATCCAATGCATCAAGGACCATGATGTATAACATTGAGGAGCTGAGATGGGATGAGGACATGCTGGACACCCTGGGCATCCCAAAGATCATGCTCCCACAGGTCATGGACTCAAGCTACATATACGGAACCACCGAGGAAGGACTCTTCGATGGTCCAATTAAAATCGGAGGGATCGCAGGGGATCAGCAGGCGGCCCTTTTTGGACAAACATGCTTTGAAGAGGGGATGGCTAAAAACACCTTCGGGACAGGAGGCTTTCTTCTCATAAACACAGGCAGCAGGATAGTCAGATCCACCAGCGGCATGATCAATACCATAGGCTGGAAAATAGGGGAGGAGATAAAGTACGCCATAGAAGGTTCCGCCTTCGTTTCAGGAGCGAGCCTTCAGTGGCTCAGGGACGGGCTCAAGATCATTGACAGCGCCCCTGAATCGGAGGAACTGTGCAACAGCGTGGAGGATACGGGAGGTGTATATCTTGTTCCGGCGTTTACGGGACTTGGAGCCCCTTACTGGGATCCATATGCCAGAGGACTCATCTCCGGTCTTACAAGAGGCACCGGGATCGCCCATGTTGTACGGGCGGCGGTGGAGTCCATGGCATATCAGACCTGGGACCTTATAGATGCAGCCGAAAAAGACATGGCCCACTTCGGAAGACAGGCTTCAGAAGAGGACATTTCACTCCTGCCATCGGAAAGACCTTTGAGGGTGGACGGGGGAGCGACCATGAACGATTTTCTGCTCCAATTCCAGGCGGACATTCTGGGAAGAGAAGTCATCAGACCCAAAGTCATAGAAACAACATCACTGGGAGCGGCATATCTTGCGGGACTTGCCACGGGGTACTGGAAGGATAAGGAGGAAATAAAACAGGTCTGGCAGGCGGACAGAGTGTTCCGTCCCAACATGGATATTTCCGTAAGAAATGTCAAACTTAAAGGGTGGCATGAAGCAGTTGAAAGAGCCCTTTCAGGAGGCGCTTTAAAATCATCTGATTAGTGTAAATAATCGGAAAATTCCAACTCTCTTTCAATAGGCTAATACTTCTTGAAAAAAGAAAATTTCAAGATTATAATTAACGAGGAAAGAGAAGGGACGCAGTATACAAAGTGGAAAATAAGATCAGAAAAATCCTTGAAGAAAAAGTAGATCCGGTACTGTCAGAGCACTTCGGAGGCTCAATGCTTACCAAGTATGAAGATGGGGTTGCCTATGTAAAGCTCACCGGTGCTTGCGCTACTTGCCCGTCCGCCCAGGAGACACTGGAGGATGTGGTCAAGGATTTTGTTATGGGTGGAGTTCCCGAAGTAAAGGATGTTGTCCTGGATACTTCCGTAAGCGAAGATCTGCTGGATATGGCCAGAAAGATCCTCAAGAAGGAATCCTGATGAGGAAGGAATCCTGATAAGGGTATAGACGATAGCGGCTGATACGCAGTGAAGACTGCGATAGCATATAACTCAATTCAACAAAGTTATTTCTGTTAACAAAAGGAGAGATGAAGTTATGTTAATGACAGGCGAACAGTACATCGAGAGTTTGAGAGAGATGAAGACGAGAGTCTACATGTTTGGCGA
>CADBRY010000085.1 GCA_902797195.1 uncultured Eubacteriales bacterium | reverse complement strand
TCTGGGGATAGTTATCGCAGACGTCAGCGGAAAAGGTGTTCCGGCGGCGCTCTTTATGATGATTTCAAAGACTATAATCAAGAACTATGCAATGCTGGGCATAAGCGCCTCCGAAGTCCTGACCAGAGCCAACAAGGCCCTCTGCGAGCAGAATAAAACGAGGATGTTCGTGACTGTGTGGATAGGCATTCTTGAAATATCCACCGGCAAAATGACCTGTTCCAACGCCGGACACGAGTACCCGGCGATCTGTCACGACGGGAAGTTCGAGCTGCTCAAGGATCGTCACGGACTCGTGCTGGGCGCCATGGAGGAATCCGTATATAGAGAATACGAGATCCAGTTTGAGAAGGGTGATAAAATCTTTGTATATACCGATGGCGTTCCTGAAGCGACAAACGCAGAATACGAACAGTTCGGCACAGACAGAACCGTTGATGCTCTTAATGTAAAGGCAACCGCCGCCCCGGAAGAACTTCTTAAGATCGTGCGATCTTCGGTGGACGATTTTGTCGGGAACGCGGAGCAATACGATGACCTTACCATGGTCTCTCTTGAATACAGGGGGCCGCAGGAGCATAATTGATCTGAAGGACGGGCAGCAACTGATCCTTAGAAACGTGCCTGAACTCATTATGGGGATTCTGGAGATCACCGGATTTACGGATATTCTGAACATCGAACCCGCAGAGTAAAGATCATCCGCCTGTCCTCTCACGCGTCCGCCTATCCTATAACGAAGTGGGCCAATCCCGAATGGTTGATTTCTGTTTGCACGATCACATTCTTCAGGATCTTGTTTGATACCTCATCTGCAAAGGCAAAGATTTTATCGATGTCTATGCCGGAATCGGCAAAGGCCTTCAGGTCGATAAACAGGTCCGCCACATCTCCTCCCTCTCCTATTGAAAGTTCGTATAGGACGCGTGGATTGGTTATCCCGTGTTCCTGTGCCATTGGCATCAGCAGGGAGGATGTGATCTCCTCAATTGCAAGCTGGCATTTTAAAGTGACCCGGTGTCCCAGGAACTGACGGGCACAGAATTCCTGAAGAGATGAAAACATAGCGGCGTAGTCGTAGTCAACACTGTTGATCTCCCAATTCCAATTGCGCACACGGAAAATAAATTCACGGGTTTCTTTGCGCCGGGGATTTTCGAAGATCTGCTCAGGCGTTCCTGATTCCCAGAGTTCCCCCCGGTCCATGTAAAACACGCGGCTGCTGGCGTCACGGGCGAAACGCATTTCGTGGGTGACCACGAGCATGGTGAGTCCCTGCTCGGCAAGGCGTGTGATGACGGACAGCACCTCTGAGACCATCTGGGGATCCAGTGCGCTGGTAGGCTCATCAAACAGCAGGATCTTCGGCTTCATTGCCAGAGCACGGGCGATGGCCACCCGCTGGCGCTGCCCTCCGGACAGTTCGTGAGGCCAGCGAAATCCTTTGTCACCTAAACCGACCAGCTTCAGCAGATCCATAGCCTGATCGTAGGCGTCCTTTCTTGACATCCCCAAAAGATCCATGGGTGCCATCATAAGATTCTCCACTACCGGTTTATGGTCAAACAGGGCGTAGTTCTGGAACACCATGCCCATCTTCTGACGCATCTTCGGCAGATCAACGTCAGGGTCGCACATGTCGACTCCATCCACGATGATCTGGCCTGACGTCGGTGTCTCAAGGCGGTTTAAGCAACGGATAAAGGTTGACTTTCCAGTACCCGAAGGGCCGATGATCGAAATGACCTCGCCCTCTTCCACCGTGGCGTTCACGTCCTTCAGAGGAGTTGCATCAGGATATTCTTTTCGAAGGTGTTTTACCTCTATAATGCTCATCCTTTTTCCACCTCCTCTATCCATCCCGGTTCGTTTTTGGCCTCCAGCCGCGCCGCTACCTTGCGCAGCACCCATCCCAGCAGCAGGCAAATCACCAGGTAGATCAGCGCTGTGGTGATGAGCGGGAAAAAGGCCTCCATCGTCCGGGCTCGTATGATGTCTCCGGCGCGAGTGAGATCCTGCACTGCGATGTATCCAACGATCGCGGTGTCTTTGACCAGGCTGATGAATTGTCCCATCAGCTGGGGAGTGAAGCGCCGGCGTGCCTGGGGGAATATGATCTTATGGAAGACCTGCCCGCGGGTGTATCCAAGAGCAAGCCCCGACTCTTCCTGAACAGAGTCGATGCCTTCAACGGCTGTCCACATTGTGGATCCGGCGGCAGATCCGAAGGCCAATGAAAAGGCAATGATGGCTACGATCTCACCCGGGATGTTCACGGATCCGAACACCACATAGTAGAGCACCATCAGTACCACGACGAGAGGGATCCCACCAATAAGGGTCTGGTACCCGTCTACGATTTTGCCAACCGGGGTTTTCCCGCTTCGTCTGGCGAGAACGGTCCAGTAACCAATCACCAGTCCCAATATGCCTGCGCATACGCTGATCAATACAGTGGCTCCCAGTCCGGCGAGGATCAGCGTCCATCGATTTTCCTCTATAAACGTCTTCTTGAATGAATCTGCGATCCTTCCCGTGAAACCCGCAGATGAAGAGGCCTCTTCAGATCTCACGATCACAGAAATGGTCGTGGGCATAACCTGGTCGCTAAAGTCACATACGGATGCACGCTCGGGGGTCTCGGTAAGAGTCCCTCCAAAGTCCGCCTTGCCCGTGTCCACCGCAGCGAGAATGGAATCCATGGGAATAGCGGAGATCTCCAGGTGATAGCCCAGCTCACGGGCGATTAGCAGGGCCAGTTCCACATCATAACCCCTGACCTCTCCTCCTTCACCCACATAAGAAAAGGGTGCCAGAACGCCGGAGGTGGCAAATTTAAGGGTGCCGTTGGGGGCCTCCCAATCCTGTGGGGGCAAAGTCTTGTGGGTTTCGTCGGCCGCGACCCATTTTTTCTCCAGCTTCGCCAGAGTCCCGTCTTTGGAGAGCTTGCTGATAACATCATTAAACTGTGCAGTGAGGGGAGAATCATGCCGGAAAAAGTAGCCCTCGGAAACCTCTGTGACGGCTTCAGGCAACAGGGCCACTGTGCCGGGGCGCTGGTTTACGGCAAGTTGACAGCCGTAGGAGAGCTGCACCGCCGCGTCTGCTTTTCCGGACTCCACGGCCGCCACGCACTCCGCCAGCGAGGGATAGAACTGCACAGAAGTGCCCTCGATCCTGTCCTGGATGTTCTTTGTGTATACGCTCCCATTCACATAAGCAAATTTCTTTCCCGCCAGTTCATCCAGGGTCTTGTACTCAGGTGTGGCTGACCCGGCATAGATGAATGGGGGAGCGATGG
>CADBRY010000084.1 GCA_902797195.1 uncultured Eubacteriales bacterium | reverse complement strand
TTCATATAAAACAACGGGAGACAACACATGAAAAAGACTTCATTATTAATAACTCTTATATTCGGACTCCTGCTCCTTGTTGGAGGAACTTTTGCCGTGCTCCTTCACCATCAGCAGACGGCCCAGTCAAATCCCCCATCCTCAAGCGAGGCCGCGGATCCTTCGGGCAGCTCTCAGGATGCAAAGATCAACGGAGCCCCGATTTCAGATATAGCGACGACCCTTGCCCGGATATGCAGGGATGGCGTGGAAGATGCCAAGGCGAAGAATCAGCCCGATCCCGCAAGCCACATAATCGCGCACAGAGGAACTTCCGGGGAATCCCTGGAACACTCCTTTGAATCCTACGACAAAGCCATATCCCAGGGCATAACCAACATAGAGCAGGATATCGTCATCTCCGGAGACGGGACCCTTTATGTCTCCCACGATCTCAATGCGGCCCGTATGACGGGAGACGGCAGAGCCTTTTCTGCCATGAGCGACAGTGAGATCGACTCCATCACCACCAAAGCCGGCTACAAGACCTTAAAACTCAGCGAAGTATTCGACAGGTACGGCAGAGACATCCGCTACATAATCGAGCTTAAAAGCTCAGATCAGGCGACCATCGATTCTTTTACAACTCTCGTGAACAGCTACGGCATGGCGGACAACATAGTGGCTCAGTGTTTTCATCTCGATGCGCTTGAGAAGCTTGAAGAAATATATCCGGACATGCCCAAGCTCTACCTCTGCGAAAACGGCGGAGAATTCGAGCAGGGCTACAACCAGCCCTACGTGGACATCGTTTCGGTGAAATACAATATGATGAGCGAGGACATTGCCGCAAGGACCCACGATGCGGGCAAGCAACTCAGCGCATGGACCATCGACACGGAGGAATCCATCAAAAAAGCGATCTCCATCGGCGTGGACATATATTTTACCGACAACATAGAAAGAGCTCTCGCCCTTGAAAAGGAATACCGCAAGGAGCCTTCCGATGCTTCGACCGGCTCAGGATCAAATTCAAGCACTCAGCCTTCGGTCATATTCTTTGCATCGGATTATCAGAAAGTCAACGGATGGCCTGATCCATCAGAAACTATCGATTCCACAATGCAAAGTGCCTTAAGTTCGGGCCTGACCCCTAACAGGGCAGTATTCTGCGGGGATTATACCAACGACAGAAACCTCCACGACTACCAGCTGAGCCCGGAGGATTCCATTTCCACCATCAAGAGCACCGTGAGAAACAAGATCCCATCCATAAGCGATGATGACATGCTCTTCGTCCAGGGCAATCACGATAAGCTGACGGATTCCATCTCTTCATCGGGACTTCATGAATTCAGCGACTGTTTCGTATATGTGCTCAACACGGAGAATGACTTCCCATGGAAACAGGGCAAAACAAGCGGTTGCCTTTCCAAGGTGGAAAGGGCCTCCCGGGACATGAAGAGCTCCTTTGACACGCTCATAAAAAAGGGCGAGAAGAAACCTGTGCTCATAGCGGGACACGTTCCCCTGCACTTTACCGCCCGTACATCCTCAAAACACACAACGGGTGACAACCTGTATTCATCCCTGATTTTCAACACCGTAAATGAGGCCGCCGAAAAACTTGACATTGTCTATTTCTTCGGCCACAATCATTCCAAGGGATGGGACTGCTATATGGGAGGAAGCAGCGTTTACAAATCCATTGGAGACAAGGTGCTGATGCCTTCATTTAATAAGACCGATGTGAACACGGATAAATTCACCGAGGAGACTCTGAGATTCACATACCTTAACGCCGGGTACATCGGATATTACATGAACTGCGGACCGGAGGAGGCGGACAAGGGAATTGCCGACCGGTACAAGGCCGCGGACGGGACCCTTACATCCACCGTCTGCCAGATCCTCCCCGACGAAATAGTGTTGACCAGATTTTCCCCCGAGGGCACCCACCCTCTGGGATGGGACGGCAGCGCCGACCCGTATAAAAACTATATCGACAGAGGACTTATTGACGAAGGATCCTATGCAAAGAAAACCGAAAGCCCTCAAAAAATAAAACGCAGGCACTGATCTTTCGGGCCCGCGGAACAACAGAAGGGAGGTCAGTTATATCATGAAACTGAAAATATTTCTTGTTGGATCGGTCATCGCCCTGACCCTTGGACTTTTCACCGCATGCGGAGGAAGCCCAACCATCGACGATGCCTCATCCCTGGTAGAAGCCAATAAGGCTGCTCAGGAAGCCGTCACATCCTACCACATGGATTCGGATATGGACATGAACATCGCCATGGGTATGGAGGGGTTGGAATCTCTTCTGGGAACATCATCCCTCAGCATGCCCATGGATATGAAGATGGCTATGGACATGGGCAAGGAGAGCGCCCACGGAACCACCTCCGTCAGCATTTCCATGATGGGTCAAAAGCAGGACGTGAACGCGGAAATGTATTTGGATATCAAGGAGGGTGTGGCCTACTCCAAGCTTGATGGCGCGGACACCTGGACTAAGAGCGAGCAGGACGCCGCCTCCATGGATATGGCAGGCTCGGTGTCGGAGATGAGCGAGGACATCCTGTCCAAGGCGAAGTTCGAAAGCGATGATGATTCTTACGAGCTCACCCTGACGGCGGCCGATCTGGGCGAGTCCATCAGCGATCTCGGGCTTATGGACAACCTGGGATCTTCGGGAGTGGAGCTGAAGGATTTCTCCATGACCGAAGGAGAGGTGAAATACACCTTCGACAAGGACAAGGTCCTTCTCCGGAAGGTCTCTATGGATGACGTTAAAATAAAGGCAACGGGCAGCATGCAGGGAACCACCATGGATATGGATATAACCATGGAAGCCGACTACGAGCTTGGCAAGTACGATGAGCTGGGTCCCAAGGACTACCAGATCCCCGACGAGGTCAAGAAGGGATCATCGGGCCAGACCACCGCGGCCACCAAGGCCACTGAAGCCACGGAGGCTACAAAGGCAACGGAGGCCACTAAAGGTGAGCTCCCCAAGTCCGAGACTCAGCTGACTGTAAGCGGAGCATCCACTCCCAACAATCAGGGATGGTATGTGGTCGGTCAGGACAAAGTTCCCGCAGGAGCATACAAGCTCTTCCACGGAGACGGACAGGGAGCTTTGAGTATCAAGTCTTCCAATCAAGAGCTGACCAAGGGTGACTGGTCCATTGGATTTGGGACCGCCAGCGAAGGAAAAGATCTTGAGGACGGCACCAGGGTGGATCTGGTGTCGGGAGACCTTATCTTTATTACCGAAGACCTGAATGTGGTTTTCGATCCCGTTAACTGACAATAATGAGCGAGAAACAGAAGGAGGTATCAATGGGACTGTTTGATGATATGGGCGTTGTCGTCCCCGGACTGGATGATGACGGAACCGAGGAATTTGTTGGAAATGCCGAGGAAATATTCCGCTTCAGCATCTACATCACTCCTGAGCAGGAGATCGAGATCGGCGTAAATGTTCTGGAACTGGCCATAGAGGAAATTCCGGAGTTTGGGGAGCAGTACAGCTTTCTGGCTCACACCTTTGCCGAGCTTGTCACCGAACATATCGGGATCAACACCGATATCCTGATGAATGGGATTTCACAGCTGACACCGGATGAGAGCGTTGAGCTTACCGATGATGAAAAGGCAATACTTGCTTCCAACGATTCCGACAGAGAAGGATCTCTGCTGCTCTACTCATTCCCTGTGCTGATCATGGCAGAGGATGAGAATGGAAGCGGACTTTTTGAGCAGGAAGA
>CADBRY010000083.1 GCA_902797195.1 uncultured Eubacteriales bacterium | reverse complement strand
TCAAAAAGCAGAACTGATCTGAACGAGCCCAAGAGGGAGCTTGCCAATAAAACCAACGGGATGAACGTAACAGGAAGTCTTGCAGATGCCATGAAAGGCCGGGACGTGTTCATCGGAGTATCCCAGCCGGGCATCGTCAGCGGAGAGATGATCAGGTCTATGAAGGCCGATCCCGTGGTGTTCGCGATGTCGAATCCCGAGCCTGAGATCACACCGGATGAGGCCATCGCCGCGGGAGCTGCGGTTGTGGGAACAGGGCGGTCCGACTATGCCAATCAGGTAAACAATCTGTTGGCTTTCCCCGGAGTTTTCAGAGGCGCCCTGGACAGCAGGGCCAAAAGAATAACCTGGGAGATGAAGAAGGCCGCCGCAAAGGCAATCGCCGATTCTCTTGAGGAAGGTGATGTAAAGGCCAACTATGTCATACCCACGATCTTCGATAAGAATATAGGTAAGAACGTATCTGAGGCTGTGGCCCGTGCGTGGAGGGAGTACTAAAATGGATATGGATAAGAGAGACCATCTGGTAAAGACCATAGCTGACTTTATAGGAATGGTGGGAAAATATCTGCCCGATGATGTTGAGGCAGCTCTCGAGAAACTGGCGGAGACGGAGACTGAAGAGCGGGCGCGCACCATGTACGGCTGCATCCTTGACGATTTGGCCCTGGCCAAAGAGCTGGACAGGCCCCTGTGCCAGGACACGGGAGTGCTGCAGTTTTTCCTTGAGGTTGGAACGGAGTTTCCCTACATGGGGGAGCTTGAATCTGTCCTTGAGGAGGCTTCCGCAAAGGCAACCAAAGAATCTCCCTTAAGACCCAATGTTGTGGAGCCTTTGGGAGAACACAATACAGGAACAAACGTGGGCTACGGCGCACCCTATATAGAATACGAACTTGTGCCGGGAGGCAGCGATCTTCGCCTGCGCATGTATATGGCGGGAGGGGGATGTTCCCTTCCGGGAAGAAGCAAGGTGCTCATGCCCCTTGAAGGCGTGAAGGGAATCAGAAGATTCATAAGCGAGACCATAGTCGAGTGGGGAGTCAATGCCTGCCCGCCTCTTTGCATAGGGATAGGCCTTGGAACCTGCGCGGCGACATCTGCAATGCTTTCCAAGAAGGCTCTTCTGAGACCTGTGGGGACCAGGGCGGAAAGCCCAAAGGTGGCGGAGCTTGAAGATGTAATAGAAGCCGATCTTAACGCTCTTGGGATAGGTCCTCTTGGATTCGGTGGATCCGCCAGCGTTATGAGCGTCAACATCGAAGCGGCGGGACACCATCCGGCTACTCTTGGAGTGGGGATCACCACCGGATGTTGGGCCACAAGAAGGGGAGAGATCCTGATCCACAAGGACCTTACATGTGAAATACTCTCACATAAAAAGTCATTGAACAAATGAGGAAAATGGAGATAGAAGATGAAAAAGATACTCACAACTCCAATAACATACGATCAGATAAAGGATCTGAATATCGGGGACACGGTCTACCTCAGTGGCATGCTTGCCACCTGCAGAGACAACGGCCACAAGCGTGTCATCGAAGAGGACACCATGCCGGAGAAGTTTGAGCTTCGAGACGGTGCCATATTTCACGCCGGTCCCATAGTGGGTGAGGACGAAGAGGGAAAAAACTATATGGTATCCATCGGACCCACCACCAGCCGCAGGATGGAGCCCCTTGAAGCGGCCTTCATCGAGAAGACCGGGGTCCGCCTGATCATTGGAAAGGGTGGCATGATGGGAGATACCGCCCGGGCATGTAAAGAGTTCGGTGCGATCCACTGCGCCTTTCCCGGGGGATGTGCGGTGGTTGCCGCCAGGGAAGTTGAGGAGGTCACAGATGTGGAGTGGCTGGACTTCGGCATGCCTGAAGCACTGTGGATCATGAAGGTCAAGGAGTTCGGGCCCCTTGTGGTCTCCATCGATACAAAGGGCAACAATCTATTCGATAACAATCTGAAGCTGTACAGGGAGCGGCTGGAAGCCAATCTGGGCGAATAGGCCGCGGGCCATCTTTTGTGCTTTACATTGGACCCGGCACATGCTAAACTTCTCTCGTTGGACGGTATTCTGAAAAGATGCGGAAACTGTACCCGGAGGAAGAATTGAAGGCAGGATTTATCGGAGCAGGAAAAGTCGGGTGCTCACTTGGGAAGTATCTGAGCACTCATGGTGTAGAGGTTGCAGGCTATTATGACCGCGACACTGAGTACGCCGAGGAAGCGGCAAGGTTCACCG